>JAXHTA010000031.1:0-15374 GCA_034190285.1 Thermodesulfobacteriota bacterium
CTGTATCAATCAGCAAAATATGAACGGAATCGATAATTTGGTCAAGTTCGGTAAGGATTTGAATTTGTTGTTTTTGTGTCAATCTAGTAAGTTCCTGGACCCCGGAAGAGGCTGGAAGAATCTTCATATTTCCAGGACCATCAATCGTGATTTCCGCGACAGTCTTTAACCCCATCACAACATGGGATAAGTTATACTTGGGAGCCAGACCCAACAAAACATCGAGGTTTCCCAGCCCCAAATCCGCATCAAGGATAAGGACCTTTTTCCCCAGTTGGCAAAGCGCAAATCCAAGATTCGCGACAATATTAGTCTTGCCCACTCCACCTTTACCGCTGGTTATAGCAATCACCCGAGTATTTGACTCACATTTTCCCGCCTTCCTCGGAGCAGCCATGATCCTTTTATTCAAGATTTTATCTTTCAGGTTTATGACCTTGTTCGAAGGTTCCTTTTCTTTCATTATTTGTCTTTCTCCTCACAGAGTTCCGGCAATACCACCACTGGCTGTGCGATGAACCTGTTGTCTCGGCAAATCGGAGTCTTTCAGTTTTCGTAACGGATTTATTGGCCGCAAATTGGCCCTGGCTGATGGGTTGTGCTTCACTGTATTGTCGGGATCACATAATCTGCACAGTTTGAAATTCTGCTTTATTGCATCCGTCACGCTATCGAAGACAACAATATTATCTGACTTAATTCTCTTTGCCCATTTACAGCTGGAAAAATGAAAAACATCTGAATTTTTATTCGCTACAAAACGTTCCCTTTGATTCTCTTCACCTGCCGCACTTTGCATTGGACCGGATGTAAGATCCTCTTCTCTTTTATTATCCATTAGCATGTCAACCAATCGTTCTACTGTTGCAGGAATAATTCCATCTGGAACATTCCGACCATTTACAAAATACGAAATGGGTATCTTTGTCTTAATCAATTGACTGAATAATGAACCATAGGTGGAGCTTTCATCGATTTTCGTGAATACTAATTTGTCAACTCGAATTGCCTTAAACCTTTTCATTATATCCGTAAGATCTTCCCCCTTTGTTGTCGAGCTCAAGAGAAGATGAATTTCAAGAGGAGAAATTCTACCAAGGATCTCCTTGAGCGTACCGAGATGGAGCTCATTTCCTTTACTGATTCTTGTTGAATCGATTAAGATAAGCTGTTTTTCCCGTAGCCTCTTGAGCGCCTCTTTTAGTCCTTTGTTGCTCGAAACCACCTCAATAGGAATTCCAATAATTCTTGCATAGACTTTCAATTGCTCGGAAGCAGCGATTCGGTGATTGTCAAGGGTAATCAGGCCAACCGAGTTTTTCCTCCTCAGTGCATGGATGGCCGCCAGATTCGCAGTGGTGGTGGTCTTTCCCACTCCAGGGGGACCCACAAAGACGGCAATTTTCTGCATTCCATGGCTTGTCATTATCGGCCTCGCTTCCACACCCATATCCTCAAGAACACGCATTAAATACGGTTTGATAGCCCTATATTCCGAAAGGTTCTCCGACGATGTGAGCTTCTTTATCTTTTCAACCAAATCCAGAATTACGTCTTCTTCCACTCCTTGTGACAGCATTTGCGTATGCAAAAAAGAAAGATCGTTAGTTTCTTTTCCAGGCCTACGATTCTTTTTGGCAAAAGAACTGCCTTTATTTTTTAAGACTCTTATTTCTCTTTGAAGCATGTTTATGAGACCATTTTGGTCCCCGGGATCATCGACACCCGCTCGCCCCGCTTGTTCGTCAAACGTGTTCACTATTTTTGTAGAATCATTGTCCTTTCGATCCACCGTATAACAATTATCGGTTGCCGCAGTCACCTCTACTTTTGGTTTTTGAATAAAATCAAATAGTGTCCGGTCTTTTCTGAGGCTTCTCGCTGAAAGAATCACCGCCTCGGAACCAAACTCACGTTTGATCATCCTTAATGCCTCGGTCATATTGTGTGCTTCAAACTTTTTTATCTGCATCGGAAAACTCCACAACCCCTATTGATTGGATCTTTACATCATTTAAAATCTCGCCATATGAAAGCACAACCAAATTAGGAATAAAGCGGTCTATAAGCCTCTTAAAATGCGGCCGAACGTGAGCAGAACAAAAAACTATTGGCTGATGATTCAGTGAGGTGATTTTTTCAAGATTTTGTGTTAGCGCCTTCACAATGTATTGAACGGTATTAGGGTCCATCGTGAGAAAACTGCCTTGATCGGTCTGCTGAATAGCACCGGATATCGCGTTTTCAACACTCTGATCAAGCGTTATCGAAGGGATACTCCCATCCGGAGTCTGATAGAGCCTAGTGATCGTTCTTGCAAGGGCTTGCCTGACATTCTCGGTCAGTGTATCCATATCCTTTGTCATCATGGCCCAGTCTGCCAACGTCTCCAAGACAGTTAGTAAATCACGAATGGGAATCTGTTCCCTCAGAAGGTTTTGTAAAACTCTTACGACTACGCCAAGCGAGAGCAGGTTAGGTACTAACTCCTCTACAACTTTCGGGTGTGAGACCTTAAGATTATCTAACAGCTGCTGAACCTCCTGTCTTCCTAATAACTCATGCCCGTGACGACGAATTACCTCGGATAGATGCGTCGTCAGGACCGTCGGCAAATCAACAACTGTGTGTCCATTCGCCATAGCCTTTTCTCTTGTCTCATCTTTGATCCAAAAGGCTGGCAACCCATATGTTGGCTCCTTTGTCGGGACTCCGATAATCTCCTCTTTTGCGGTGCCAGGATTCATAGCTAGATGATGATTCATCATCAACTCCCCTTTGGCCACTTCATTTCCCTTGAGCAAGATCGAATATTCGTCAGGCTTCAGCTGCATATTGTCTTGGATATGAACGGGAGGGACTATAATACCGATGTCCCGAGCAATTTGTCGTCTAATTGACCTGATACGATCCAACAGTTCTCCATCTTGTTCCTCGTCCACTAAGGGAATAAGCCCGTAGCCGACTTCCAATGACAAGACATCGAGTGGCGAAAGGGTTTCCAAGCGATCAGGTGCCGAGGCTTTGGCCATAGACATTTCCTTATCTCTTTCTTCTTCTAAACCGTCGTTTCTTGCTTTTATGATCGCATAAGACATACTTCCAGCCATAATCGATAGAAGAATGAACGGAATGGTGGGGAGCCCAGGCACCAGGCCCAATGCAAAAAGCACAACAGCGGCAATTCCAATAGCGCGCGGCTGCACCAAAAACTGTGAACTTATTTGCTTTCCCAAACTCGCTTCAGAACCGGTCCTGCTAACCACAATCCCTGCTGCGGTTGACAAAATCAAGGCTGGAACCTGAGTAACAAGGCCATCCCCCACCGTTAGTAAAGTGTAATTCTCAGCTGCATGGGAAAGACTCATTTTATTCTGTAGAACCCCTACGGCAAGTCCGGCAATGATATTGATCAGGGTAATTACAACACCGGCAATTGCATCTCCCCGCACAAATTTACTAGCTCCATCCATAGCCCCATAAAAGTCCGCCTCCTGCGAAATCTCGACCCTCCTGACCCTTGCTTCCTGCTCGCTTATTAAGCCTGCGTTCAGGTCGGCGTCAATACTCATCTGTTTTCCTGGCATCGCGTCCAACGTGAAGCGGGCGGCAACTTCAGCAATTCTTCCTGCACCTTTGGTAATTACAACAAAATTTATTATGACCAGGATCAGGAAAACTATACCACCTACTACGTAGTTACCACCCACCACAAAGCTCCCAAATGCCTTTATGACTTTTCCGGCGGCCATAGTTCCCTCATTACCATGAAGCAAGATTACTCGAGTTGATGCAACATTGAGTGACAACCTGAATAATGTTCCAAGTAAAAGTATGGAAGGAAATGAAGACAATTCCAGTGGCTCAAGGATGTATAGAGCGATCAGGAGTATAGTGAGGGTCACGGTGATGTTCAAAGACAAAAAGATGTCCAATAGGATTGTAGGAAGCGGTATGATCATGAACATCAGCATACCAATGACCGCCAAGGCCATAGCGACTTCTCCGTTTTTTGCAACAGAGGCAATTTGGGCTGAATATTGAGTTTGACTTATTGTTTCCATAACCACTTTCTAGGTAAGTTTATGTTTGACTTCGCGCTCCTTTCAGCCTATAAACATATGCAAGAATTTCGGCAATGGCCTGGTAGAGGTCAATCGGGATAAAATCGCCTATTTCTACTGCCTTGAAAAGAGTCTGAGCCAACGGCTTATTCTCGACTATTGCAATTCCATTTTCATATGCAATCACCTTTATGCGTTCAGCGATAAACCCTGCTCCTTTGGCTATTATACGTGGTGCAATCATTTCCGACGGATCATATTTTAGAGCGATAGAAAGACTTACAGGGTTAGTTATCACAACATCAGCCTCGGGAACCATTTCCATCATTCTGCGTTGAGACATTTCCCGCTGGATGCTTCTGATCCTTGCCTTAACAGCGGGATCTCCTTCTCTCTGTTTTGTCTCATCTTTAACCTCCTGTTTGGTCATCTTTAAGTCTTTTTCATGTTGCCATTTCTGAAAGGCATAATCCACAGCAGCAAGGAGGCCCAGAGCCAAGCAAGTATAAAGGCAGATGTTGAAAGAACTGCCTGCAATAAAGGAAAGAATATCTCTTGCATTCATATGAACCAAGCACGGAATAACTTTAAGTTCCGACCTTACAATTAAATAGGCCATACCACCGACGATAAGGACTTTGAAAAGCGATTTGAAAAGCTCTATCAACGACCTCAGTGAGAGAAGTTTTTTCACTCCATTAACTGGGTTTATTTTGGACAATTTTGGGATAAGTGGCTCAGCACTGAATATAAATCCAATCTGCAGAAGATTCGCCGCAATCCCGGCCACAAAAATGATCAGCATGAATGGCACTACAATCATAGCTATTCGCCCGAAGGTCTCCAATAATAGCGCATAGACGGTGTCATCCCGGAGATGTAACGTACAAATGTTCTGAAACATCCCCCGCATTAACACCGACAAATTCCAGAATATCCAAGACCCTGAAAAAAAGAGGGTTCCAATACAACTCAACAAGACAACTACAGTAGGGACCTCTTTGCTTTGAGCTGTCTGCCCCTTTTTCTTTGCCTCCTCACGACGTTTCGGAGTTGCCTGCTCGGTTTTTTCGTTATCACTTCCTTCAGGCATATGAATCCTCAATAAGACAGCTGAGTGGCATGCTAACGGCTAGTTGCCTCAATAGGTGGCCAAATGGTATGCTACCTAAAACACAAACCTATATTCATGTGAGAAGACGTAAAATACCACTTCCTAATTCATTAAACATTTCCTTAAAAAAGGCCCCCAAGAAAGGAAGGGCAAAACCCAAGAAGAGCAGCCCAACTAAAATCTTTACTGGAAACGCGACAATCATAATATGAATCTGAGGTACGGTTCTCGCTATTAGACCGAAGGCCACACTTGTGAGCAAAAGAGCTGCCATAACAGGCGCTCCAACCTTCAGAGCAATAACGAACATATTCCCTCCCATGTTAATCAATTGTTCTGTTAACGAAGCTCTGTATTGGAAATCGAAAGGAGGAACTAGGTAAAAGCTGTCTGCAACCGCATGCAAGAACCAATAATGGGCATTTATGGCCAAAAATATCATAATTGCTATTAGATAATAAAATTGTGCAATAATAGAAACCTGTGAGCCAATTTCCGGATCAATTACCCTGGCCATGCCGAACCCCATCTGCACGCCGGCAATGTTCCCAGCCATCTGAACGCCGGCAAATAATATCCTGACCGACAGACCGATAATAACGCCTAAAATGATCTCGCCTATTACGCCTATGCTAAAGGACATTATCTCACTAGTCAAAATCATATCGCTAAAGTCCAGAATGGGAAAAAGTATGATAGTTATAGCCAATACTAACCCTGCTTTAAAAATTAGAGGTATGTTCTTGCTGCCTAAAACAGGGGCAGTCATGATGATTGCACCTACACGCAAGAAGATAAGAAAAAACGCTTGAATCTGTGATAGAGAAACATTAATAACGAACATTTGGGCACGTGCAACGACGCATCAGTGAATACAGGTTTGTATGCCAATAAATACACCCTGGGTAAAACCAACAATGATCTTAAGCATCCAGGGGAAAAAGACAAGGATGGCAACCGCAACTGCTATCATTTTTGGAATGAAGACAAGGGTCATTTCATTAATCTGTGTAGTCGCCTGAAATATACTTACCATAAGGCCTGCTACCAAGCCGAAAAGCAGAACAGGTCCGGCCAATAAGATGGTTATTTTTACTGCTTCAAGAACAAATCCAGTAACAAAATCCGGTGACATTTTCTCATCCAAAACTCTTCGCCAGAGAGCCCACAATCAAATACCATCCATCCGCCAGAACAAATAGTATAAGCTTAAAGGGTAATGAAATCATAATTGGAGGTAACATCATCATTCCCATAGACAGAAGGATACTCGCCACAACTATGTCAATAATCAAGAACGGAATATACAGCATAAATCCGATCTGGAATGCAGTTTTCAACTCGCTGATCATGAATGAAGGAACGAGTACTGAAGTGGGAACATCATCGATGTTCTTGGGCCTTTCTATACCTGCTATATCAACGAGCAGAGCCAGATCCTTTTCCCTTGTTTGCTTGAACATAAAACTTCTTATAGGCATCGAAGCGTTTTCCAATGCCTCTTGTTGGCTTATCTCCTTTTCGAGATATGGTTGGAGTGCGTTTTCATTGATCCTCTCCCAAACCGGGCTCATAATGAAGAATGTGAGAAACAATGATAGTCCAACGATAATTTGGTTAGACGGCATTTGATGGGTCCCGATTGCTTGCCGAAGGAGCGAAAGCACAATAGCAATTCTGGTAAATGAAGTCAGCATTATAAGAATTGCCGGCGCTAGGGAAAGAACAGTTAATAACGCAAAAATCTGCAGCACAACTGCCACATCCCCGGGATCTCTTGCTTTGTCAAGGCCAATAGAGAACAGGGGAACAGAACTGGCCGGAGCAGCACCCCAGCAGTTCTGTGGTGTGGAGCAAACAGTGACTCCGAGAAACACCAGCGGAATAATTAATAATCGTACAAGACGGGTCATCGTGTCTTATGATCCCTAACTCTTGATGCTAAGTTGCTTAATATAGGGGAAAATGAAGGAGATATTCCTTCGTCCTCAAATGTCTTGAGTTTATTCACTATCTCTTCATTGTCTATTTTGGCCAAAAGTGAGATTCTGTCATTTGTAACCCCCAGTACCAGTATAGCCGCAGGAATTTCAACCAGTGAGATGTTCTTTTTCACACCAAGATAGCAGTTTGCCAGGACCCTGACCAATGGCTTTTTTGCCCCCGCGGCCCTTTTTCTCGAAAATCCCTTCATTAGATAAAATAGGATTAATAATCCACCCAGGATAATAACAAGTGCACTTAGCATTTTCAGTCCCGTAGATATTAGATCGGGATGATAATTCATCTTAGACTCTCAATCCTTTCCATAGGACTTACAATTTCAGTAAGGCGAATACCGTATTTGTCATTTGTGACTACTACCTCTCCCCTAGCTATTAGTGTTTGATTGGCCATTATATCTAATGTTTCTCCAGCCATCTTTGAAAGCTCAACAACCGAACCCTGTCCAAGTTTGAGCAGTTCACTGATCAGCATTCTGGCACGGCCGACTTCAACCGCTATTTCTAATGGGATATCAAGAATAAAGTCTATATTACCCGGCGGTTGTGTGGCGGATGAATTGCTCAAGTTGGAGAACTCGTATGGCCTCTCCTGCGCATCTCCATTTCCATCAGCTGACGTCCTTTCGGAATTATTGGTGGTCATTCTAGAAGAAGGTTTTTCGTCATTTGCCTTATTTTGCCCTAAAGTTGGCCTATTTTCGTCAAGCGTAACCATGGTCATCCGACCCTCCATTCCTCCGCAGCAATGATATTATTTGCACTGCACGGCTGCCTTTAACAACTCCTGGAAGCCCCTGATATTTAGGAACATCCTCAACAGTCACTACAACCGGATCTTGGGGCCCAGTATTTATCTTGAAAATATTTCCAGCTCGCAGATTTAGCAAGTCACCCACAGTTTGACTGGTGGTTCGCCCTAATTCTGCCGCAAGTTTAACCGGAATTTCTTTTAACAAATTCTGGAGCTGAGCTCCCCACGTATTTTCCGTATCGACATGTCTCAGAGATCGTGACGAGAGCTTGTCCTTGATTGGCTCTAACATAAGGAAGGGGATGCACAAATGAATATTTCCGGACAGCTCATCTCCCTTTACGGAAAACACAACGATTATCACCAGATCATCGGGAGCAACCAGATGAACAAATTCAGGTTTTGTCTCGGTCTTCTTCAAGGAGATCTTTAGGGGATGGACATCCTGCCAGGCCTTTTCGAGGTCTTTAAGCACCACAACGGCAAATTTTGTTATCATCCTTTGCTCTATGAGGGTGAATTCTCTTACCTTGTTTAGTGGTTTGCCATTTCCTCCGAACATGCAATCTATTAAGCAAAACACGAGATTTGCCTCTATTGCCATAAGCGCAGCTCCAATGAGGGGCTCCATGCCAAACATGTTAAAACTTGTGGGCTTGGGGAAAGCTTTCAGGAATTCTCCAAATTTGACCATTTCAGTGGATACAAACTCTGCTTCAATACCATTCTGGAGCGACGACGAAAGCGAAGTGTTCAATAACCCCGCAAATTTGTCATATATCTCTTCAAGGGCATAAAATTGATCGCGCAATATTATGCTCTGTGAAGAGAGGTCATAGGGCTCAAATTCCGGCTCTTCTTTCTTTACCTCCTCCAGATTAAGCTCTCCACTATCCATGGATGTAAGAAGAGCATCTATTTCTTCTTGCGATAGAACCTGCTCAGGCATAGCTTTTTCCACTACTGGATTACGAATTCTTTGTAATAGAGCCTGGTTATCGCGCCGTCTTTAAAGAAGGCACTCAGGCCGGCGGTTATTTCATCCCGTAAAGAGATTTTTCCCTCAATACTGTTAATATCCTTGAGTTTTTTGCTGGTCAAGACCATCAGAATACTATCCCTTATCTGGGGAAGACGTTCATCCAGCTTCGGAACAAGCGATTCGTCGCTCAATTCCAAATCCATCGTAACCCTTAAGAACCGATTCGCCTCAGGATCTGCAAGGTTAACAATGAATGTCTCTAAGGAATATATACACCCTATTCCTGCAACCTCAGTTTCCGACTCGACAACTTCTTCCACTGCTTCCTTGGCATCATTCGCGCTCTCTTTATCAATCGACGATATTTTGCTCATCATGAAGATTAAACTTCCGCCTAACATTCCCGCAAACATAACAAAGCCGATAATAATCATGATCACGATTTTTTTTGACATTTTATCTCTCCTCCTCTGTCACCAGTACTATTTCTACTCGACGGTTTCTAGCCCTGTGCTCAAGGGTATCATTCGGAAAAAGAGGTTTTGACGCTCCATACCCTACCGCCGATAATCTCTCTGGGGATATTCTTCCTGTGTAAATGAAGTATTTCACAACATTCACAGCCCTAGTAGTTGATAATTCCCAATTAGAGGGGAACCTCTCGTTATTGATCGGAACGTTGTCAGTGTACCCTTCAACGCGTATGGGGACAGCCATTTTCTCAAGGACGAATGATATCCTGTCTAGTACAGGAAATGCCTTAACATTAATCTTGGCGTTCCCCGATTCAAAAAGGACCGTATCCTCAAGCGAAACCGTCACACCTTTTTCTGAATAGGATACCCCAAGCCCTCCTTCAGAATCCAGCGTCTCTAAGGAAGCTTCAATGAAGGCGCGCATCTCCTCTTGGGCCTTTTTCCTGGCCACCGCCCTATAAGTTGGTTGAGGCCTGCCCATACCAGTTTCAACCATTTTCCCTTGCATTAGAATCCCAAGTCCACTCTGAAGAGAGGACTGAAAACTTTTCAGCTTTTTGCCGTCTATCTCGCTCATCGTAAATAGGAGGACGAAAAAGACCATGAGAAGAGTAGTCAGGTCATTGAAAGTGCAAAGCCAAGCCGGCACATCATCCCCTTCATCCTCGGCATCCCTTTTCTTGTATTTCAATTCAACATCTCCTTTGGCGCCTCTTCGTGGTCCTGTTCAACCAGGAAAATCTCCACTCTCCGGTTTTTCTCCCTGTGCTCAGTGCTATCATTGGGAAACACCGGATGATACTCCCCAAATCCGACAGCAGATAACCTTTCAGCGGGAATTTCGCCCTGTTCTATAAAATACCGCAGGACATTTACGGCCCTGGCGGCGGACAGTTCCCAATTCGAGGAATATCTTTTCGTATTGATTGGAAGATTATCAGTGTGTCCTTCAATACGAATGCTATGGGAAGTATCAGATATTATTGACGCGAGACTACTCAACATTGGAATGGCTCCTTCTATAATTGCAGCCTCCCCGATATCAAACATAATAGTATTTGCAAACCTAATCACAAGGCCTCGCTTTTCCAAGGAGACTTCCACATCCTTTCCAATACCGAGTCTGCCAGCAACTTCTTGAATATCGCTGAGAAGTTTAGCGATTTCGCTTTCTTTCTCAACAATATCTTCCGAATGATCTAATATTGTGCCGCCGGATTCGAATTTTATTCCTCCGCTTAATACACTAACGGCATCTACAAATGATGCCACAAACCTCGCTACTTTTCCTGACTCCATAGATGCAAAGGAGCTTAACATGATAAAGAAACATAGAAGTATGAGAACAAAACCGGTATATGTTATTTCCCATCCCCCACTCTCAGAGCTACGTTCAGACTTAGACAACTTCAGATAACCTCGATTTTCTATCATTTTATGGAGTTGTGACACTAATTTACTATGAATCCTGTTTTTCTTCGCTCGATTCGCGTTCCTTGGGAGAAATATAGGCCTTCAGCTTTTGTTCTACAACGCGATGGTTATCACCAGACTGGATTGATATAATGCCCTCCAGGACCATCTGTTTTATCATTATCTCCTGTTTGCTCCGTGTCTTAAGCTTTCCAGCGATAGGTATGAAAAGGAGATTGGCGATAAGTACGCCATAAAAGGTCGTTAGTAGAGCTACTGCCATAGGCGCTCCGATTGAACTGGGGTCTTCCATCTGCATTAGCATCTGCACTAACCCGATAATCGTCCCTAACATCCCAATGGCAGGTGCGAATGCTCCCATTGTAGCAAATATTTCAGCGCCTAACTTATGCCGCTCTTCAACAAATCGAATCTCTGTTGCTAGAATCTCTTCAATCGAATTTGATTCCATTCCATCTATGGCCAACTGCAATCCCTTGACAAGAAAAGGGTCATCTATATCTTGAAGTTGTGACTCAAAAGAGAGGATCCCCTCCCGCCTGGCCTTCTTGGCAAAATCAATGATCATGTTAATAAGTTTGCTGATGGACTGGGAGCGCTGCAAAAATACATTTTTTGCTACACCGAATACGCCTAGTACATCAGAAAGTGGGTAGGCAAGGAATGTCGCGCCCATGGTTCCTCCGATCACAATCATAATTGAAGGATAACTAACAAACCATGCACCTGAACCACCCATCAGTATAGCACTGACTACTAAGCCTCCAGCAACGATAATACCTATTAATGTAGTGACATCCAACAGTATCCTCCAGACTCCAAATAATACGTTGCCTCATTGCATATGACATTTAATAGCTACCGGTTACCATCCAAGCGATACTAATTTCAGCAAGTATTATGCCAATCAATAAATCAAACTGAGCGCTCTGGCATCGAAAGCATTACCGGCTCCTTGCAGTTCAGGCCCCCGATAATGTTCTCCACAGCAGGAAAAAATGATAAGGACTTAATTGTTTTCTTTAAGCGAAATGGGAGGGCTTGAAACAAAAGCGTTGGTCTAAAATCAAGTTCACCAAAATATGGTATAGCCAGTCATCGGACAACTTATTTTTTGGCGATTTAACTTGGTAGAAATGAGAAGCCCACAAGGGACAAGGCGAGGTGTTATTCAGTGAAAACTGTCATTTTGAAGCGAAGCTAATCTCTTTGAGAATTCACGTCAAACTTCAACTTCCGACAGCCAACTATTTGACGCTCCTGCAATTCATAAGCTCTAAGCGGTGATTTAACCAGGTAATATAGGGCATATTTGCAGGCACCTGCAGAAGCGTTCCTATAGTATATCAAATCTGACAATACTCGATCCAACATAAGGTGTGGGAAAAACCTGAAGGCGGACAACTGTCTGCCTGTGACCTCTAGACCGCCGAGATCTTCCCCGTGTAGTGATCTGACGGATCAAATCGGTCATATTCATCGAGAGCGGAAGGAGCAGCCGTATGGATTGAACATTGATAATTGAAAATTCTCTTCGAGATCTCTTCTACAGGTTCCTTGACCATCATTTTTTCTCTGGTAGTGAAGGTAATAACAGTATCAGGAGTCGCCTGCAAAGATTGTATTAGTTCAACATTAACCAAAAGCTTTGAGTTATCTAGGCGGGTTACCTCAATCATTTCTCTTGTCTCCTTTATATGTTAGCTCAATAAACTAGGGTATGTCGTTTATCTCTTAAGAACCAAGTCGCTGAAGAAAATGCTATCGTTTTATATTAATTAAATCTGCAAGTATTTCATCACTGGTTGTAATAACTCTGGAATTGGCCTGAAATGCACGTTGTGTCGTTATCATTTTAACAAACTCTTGTGCCAGATCAACATTCGACATCTCAATGGAGTTTGGGCTGATGTTGCCAAGCCTGCCGGTCCCAGGTTGTCCAGGCATAGCTTGTCCAGAGGCAAGTGATTCAGCATACAGGTTTCTGCCCATTTTTGACAAGCCGTAGTAGCTCGGAAAATCTGCCAGGACTACCTGAAAAAGCGGAATTAACTGACCGTTGGAATAAGCACCGGTGACAATACCAGCCTCATCAACTGAAATAGACCTTAATACACCGGACGGATATCCGTTCTGTGTTTGAAAAGTGGTGGTGGAGGGGGCGGCATATTG
Organism: Thermodesulfobacteriota bacterium; assembly: GCA_034190285.1. Classification (GTDB taxonomy): domain Bacteria; phylum Desulfobacterota; class DSM-4660; order Desulfatiglandales; family Desulfatiglandaceae; genus JAXHTA01. The sequence goes on from JAXHTA010000031.1 coordinate 13,000, forward strand.
AGTCATATCACCATTGGTAACTCCTCCGGCATCATAAATGTCCCAGGTAAGCGTCTGGGGGGTTGTAGCGCCATTGGTAAGAGTCATTGTGATTGTGGGATCAGCCCCATTCGGCAAAGACCCGTCCGGATCAAACGTGAACGTTCCGCTACCAGCGGTCACGTTGCCAGCACTCGCTGGAATAGTAGCGTCCCAATCCCATTCACGGATATTTGCCGTCTTGGTAAATGTGATCGTTAAGCTGATGTCATTGCCCAGTGAATCATAGAAAGTCTGTATACAGGAGTATGTATCGCCTGTAGCGCTATCAGCGTCAAGGTTTATGTCAACCGTAAAATCGGTGGTCGCTTGAGGCGGAGTAGTGCTTTCTCCAGGAACATTTATGCTGGTGATAGTCCCTAATGTCCCGGTTGAACCGATGGAATATCCCTGGACATTCAGTCCATCGTTGTTTAATAAATTTCCGTTTTTGTCAAAATGAAATTCTCCTGCCCTCGTATAGTAAACCGATCCACCAGAGTCTCTAAGCATAAAGAAGCCGTTACCATTGATGGCCATATCTGTAGCGTTGCCCGTATTTTCCATGGAGCCCTGGCTCCATGAGGGACTGATCCCCCAGAATTCTACACCCCTGCCAATCTCGTTACCACCCGATCCTGATAAAGACTGACTTAGGATGTTGGCAAATGAAGAACTGTTGGACTTAAATGCAGTGGTGTTGACATTGGCGATATTATCACCTATGACTGTCATTGCAGTTGAATTGGCATTTAATCCTGATATGCCAGCAAATAATGATCCTATCATTTTAGATCCTCCTCATTACTTTCCTATAATATTAAGAGCCTTGGCGACTGTCTCAATTTCTCCATTTCTTAGTCTTTGCTTACCTCGATCACATTGCCAATGGGAATCTCGTTGTCACCAGCCAAAAGGTAAGCAACACCCTCTTTGAAGGTCACCCCGCTTACCATTCCCCTGATAAATGTAGTTACATCCACCATTTCCCCGCTAATATCCGAAGCCTGTATTTCGAATGTGTATTTTCCGTCGGTGACTTCATTGCCATCAAGATCAGTGCCGTCCCACACAATGGTCTGCTCCCCCGCATTCAGCGCACCGGCGTCTAACGTTTTCGTAAGGTTCCCCTCGGAATTATAGATATGTACAAGGACATTAGCTGCATCTTCCCCCAGCTCGAAGATTATCTCATCTGACACACCATCATGCAGTTGTATTGTGTTTCCCCAAGCCTCGACGTTTTTGCCTATGAATGCCACGGCCTGGGAATTGTTCAGCGATGCCTGGTATAGTTGTATGACCTGCAGACTCTCATTGACATTGGCGAGTTCTTCTAGAGAGCTGAATTGAGCGAGTTGAGCGGTAAATTCAGTACTTTCCATTGGTTCCAGCGGGTTCTGGTACTGGAGCTGTGTGACAAGCAGGTTCAAAAAGGCATCCTTGTCGAGGACACTGGAGTTTGAGGCAAATAATTCACTCCCTTCCGTGGCCACTGCATCTACGGATAAAGACATTTTTGGTTTCCCTCCTTTATTCTGATAATCATCAACCCATGTTTAGAGTAAGACTTCAGGCGAACAAATTGATGAGGTTTACCTCATCCCTTTCTTCTACGGACTGAATTGTTTCTCCAATTTCTTCGACAAGCGTAGCGTCCAGTTCCTCATCACAAAAGGATCCGTCTTCCATTCCAAAAAGATGACCGTTCTTATCCTCTCCCCCACTTTGATCAGAATCTTGCGATACAAACACATCAAATTTGTCAATTTGAAGGCCATGGTTTTGAAGTTCAGCCTTGAGGTGGTTAATATTGTTTTCGATGATCTCTTTTGCCAGTGGGACCTCCGTCATCATTCTTATCGCTACCTGATGATTTTCTGTTGAAACCAGCATCCGAAGGTGGCCCAAAAATTCAGGTTTGAGATCTATTTTGATCTCCGGTTGACCACTTTTCAGATGTAGTACTGCCCTCTCAATTATCTGGTTCAAGGTGTTGTTTTGTAAGGAATCTGGTATAATTTGGCCCCCTCTCGTATGAACCATGGTCTCGCCAAACCTATCAAGCATATTGATGCTGGGAGATAAGAGGGAATTTCCCTTAATGCTTGTTGCTCTAGGATCTTGTTGGGGATCTAATTCTAACCTGGTACTCTCTTCGTATGAGATGCCCAACGCCGCGTTCCCGGTAGCACCTTTTGATACCTGGCCATAGGAATCCAATATGGCCAAACGCTCTTTCTTGATGGAATTTGCATTACCGTCAATGAATCTCTCGTCAAGGGCATAAGTTTTTTCAGCTACTTGAGCAGCATCCTGAGATCTTCCATCCAACCTACTGGCGTCGGTTACCAAGC
>JAXHTA010000310.1:0-5010 GCA_034190285.1 Thermodesulfobacteriota bacterium
ATTGAGTGAAATCATTTAAACCTCCCTCCCCCTTGAAGGGGGAGGGTCGGGGTGGGGGTGAAAGCCCCCAGATATTGAGCTATTACTACACCCTGTCAAAAACCCAAAAAATGTAACGCGTTAATCTTTGAAACAAATGTAAGCTGCTTACGGACCCCCACTGGCAAAAAAGCCTTATTCTCAAGACGCTGAATCTCTAAGAGAATGACACCTTCACTGCTCCTTATAAATCCATGGATATACGATTTTGCAGCCTATGACCTCTGGTCCAAGCCTCTGGGACTTCTCTATCTTGCAGGGAGCCTCAGACACTGCGGTTTCACAATACACCTGATTGATTGCCTCGACGTACATCATCCGGCAATGTCGGGCGATCCCGCGATGCAGACACCCACGAGGCGCTTATATGGAACCGGCAAGTTCTGGCGACAGAAGGCCCGCAGGCCGCTCCCGCTAAAGGATATCCAGAGACCTTATAGCAGATATGGTCTATCCAACAAGGCATTTCAGGAAGCACTAAAAGCAATCCGGGACCCGGCGGCCATCCTTGTGACGTCTCTTATGACCTACTGGTACCCCGGCGTCAAGGAGGCCATCAGCCTGGCCAAACAGATCCATCCCCGCACCCCTGTAATCCTGGGAGGCATCTATGCCAAACTCTGTCATGACCATGCCATGCTGAATTCGGGGGCGGACCGTATCGTCACGGATAGCGATCCTTTTTCCGTGCTTAGGGTATTGGATGACTGTGGAATCCCCGTCCCAGGGCGTATTCCTCCTATGCATTGTCGGCCTTATCCTGCCTTTGATCTGTTGGGCAGGATTGACTATGTCTGCCTCCTTACATCCGTAGGTTGTCCATACCGATGCAGATATTGTGCCAGTCACTTCCTAAACCCCGATCCGATCAAGAGAGATCCGCGTGAAGTACTTGATGAAGTCCTATTCTGGCACAAGGATTATGGCATCTGTGATTTTGCCTTTTATGACGACGCCCTCCTGTTGGAGTCTTACAAGCACTTGGCGGTACTGCTCGAAGACCTCGTACGCCGCGGCCTGAAGATAAGATTTCATACCCCCAATGCACTACATGTCAAGGAAATTACGCCCGGGATTGCCCGCATCATGTATCAAGCCGGCTTCAGGACCATACGTCTGGGTCTTGAAACCTCCAATTTCGGACCTCTTCGTGACCTGGACAACAAATTGGACAAAGGCGACTTTGAACGGGCTGTGCGCGTCTTGCTCGAGGCGGGCTTTACTGGTGAACAGACTGGGGCTTACATTATGATCGGCCTGCCGGGTCAATCCGCGGACTCTGTGATAGAGACGATAGAGTCTGTTGCCGAGGCAGGGATTGCCCCTTATCTCTCTGAATATTCCCCCATCCCCCACACGGCCCTCTGGAACGAGGCGGTAAGCCTATCAGAATACGACCTCGTCTCAGAGCCCCTGTTTCACAACAACACTCTCTTGCCCTGCTGGGACGACTCCCAGAAAAAAGAACTCCCCCGGTTGAAAAAGCGTATATCGGAAATCCGTGAGAAGCTTAGAAGCGGCCGGTGATGGGCTGCGGGCCCAGGACCCTGCACGGAGTGGTGGGACTGAGCGCGGCTTGCCTGCCGAAGAAAAAGGACTATTTCTGGATGGGCACGAGCTATTCACTCCTGTTGATCACACTTGCTGCATATCCTGCGCCAAAGCCATTGTCGATGTTTACAACGGTCACACCTGCCGCGCACGAATTCAGCATACCCAACAGGGCGCCAATGCCGTGAAAGCTCGCCCCATAGCCCACGCTTGTTGAAACCGCAATCACCGGCCTATCAACCAGACCGCCCACGACACTAGGAAGTGCCCCCTCCATCCCGGCAACGACCACGATGACAGAGGCCCCTGCGAGTCTTTCCCTGTGAAAAAGAATCCTGTGAAGGCCGGCGACACCCACATCATAGACGGTGTCCACCTCATTTCCCATGAACCTGGCCGTAATAGCTGCCTCATTAGCCACGGGAATATCCGATGTCCCGGCGCTCATGACCAGGATGGTTCCCCGGCCCGGGACCTTTGCCGGACGTCTGACGAGCGCCAGAACCCTTGCCCTGTCATGGTATGTGCTGTCCGGGAATTTTCTTCGCACCTCCACGGCCTTTTCAGGTGACAGGCGTGTCAAAAGCACATTTTCTTCCCGGTCCACCATGCTCTCCATGATAGCCAGGATCTCTGGCGTCTCCTTGCCTTCACCGAAGATGACCTCAGAAGTACCCCTCCTTATGGTCCTGTGATGATCAATGCAGGCAAAACCCATATCCTCGAAAGGCAGGCCTTTGAGCCTTTCAAGGGATTGTTCGACTGTTATCTCCCCCTTACTCAAGCCGAGCAGGAGATCTCTCAAAGCATCCTGATCCAATGTATACCTATCGTTTAGGGTGTGAGGCCGCTGTAAGCGATCCACACAGCGTCAGGAGAAGATCCCCAGTTGTGGCCCTTTTTGATAGAGCCCAATTTGTTTTAGCTTTTTCATCGAGGTAATGCCATTGGCTTTTGAGAGCAGGCTGTATCCAAATATTAAAACCAACGCCAAAGAATCTCTTTAACTCAATTATTTCTATTTTATCGGGTACATCAGGCCAATCGTGCTCCCAACATACTATGCAATCGCATTCTGCTGGATCGTGTCTATGTGACCTGAAATTACTTGATTTGAACTCAAATTCGATTCCGACTCCTTTTTTCAGAATTGCGTGATCTTTTGTATGCGATACAATCCGGATATTTGGCACGTATCTTTTCAATTCTGAACTGTAGTTTTCTCGCCACATGCGAAAACAAGTAAACGACACCCAGCTCATTTTCGGGAGCATATAGTAGCGGAGCCTTCTCCAGTGTAATTGGACGTTCCACAATATTCGCCAAAGCATAACGCGTTGCGGATCAGGAGCAAGACCGGAGGCAAGCTTGCTTGCCGACGGGATAAGTGGCTGGGAAAACCGCCAGGTTTTTTCCAGTCCATCTTCATCAGCAAGGTTATAACCTTAGCACATATTATCCCGTTTGGACTTGAAGAGCGTGTACCTCACCATCAAGCCGGTCCTCGAGCAAATCCTCAGTCACTTCAAGGTCATGACGTGTCTGGAGATTTAGCCAAAACTGAGGTGACATGTCGAAAAAACGTCCCAAACGAAGTGCAGTATCTGCAGTAACGGATCTTTTTCCATGCACAATTTCGTTTATGCGCCTTGGGGATACACTTATATCCTTGGCTAGCCGGTATTGACTGATCCCCATCGGAACTAAGAATTCATCCATAAGAATTTCGCCTGGATGGATAGGAGGAAGCTTTCTCTTTTTCATATGATTCTCCTAATGATAATCTGCGATCTCAACATCATACGCATCGCCATCGCTCCATTTGAAACATATCCGCCATTGGTCGTTGATTCGTATGCTGTGTTGGCCTTTACGGTCTCCTTTCAAAGCCTCAAATTGATTACCCGTCGGAATTCGCAGATCATTTAATCGTGGTGCAGCATCAAGAATCACCAACTTCTTACGCGCAACACGCTGAATATTTCGAGGTAATTTGCCTGAAAACTGCCGGTTGAATATCTTTTCTGTTTCTTTGTTCCAGAAAGATTTAATCATGGAAATTATAATAACGCATTGCGCTAATAACGTCAAGCGTTAACCTTCAAACAAAAAAATGAAGGGAATTTTCATAGTGTTATAACCTTCCGCATCACCTGCACCCAAAGCCAATGAGGAGTTGGAAAATGCAACTTTTTATGATGTGTTACACAAATGGAAAAAAAGGCTCGGCTTTGGGTGTCAGAGTGAATGCGATTGTTCGCTGTTTTTTTATATTATTAAGATGTTATGGTCTGAATTTTTTAATTTCCAAGTCTTTCAAGATTTTGTAATGTTTATCATTCCCGGTGAGGACAGGATTACCATAAGCAATTGCCGTAGCTCCGATGAGCGCATCTGCCAATTGCATTGAATGACTTAAAAAATGTTGCTCGACGTAAAACATTGCTTTGGCAGATATATCTTCGGAAATATAAAGAATTTTGGCATTCCAAATATGCAGAGCCTTGCGGAAATTGTTTAATTCTTTTTTGTTTCTCATTCCTTGGACAAGTTCCATATAGGTCACAACAGAAATAAAGAAATTGCTTAAATTTTCAATGAGTTGATAGGCATTCTCATTTCCTTTTAAATACCAAATGAGGACATCAGTGTCGACAAGCATTTAGAATCTTCCTTTTCTTAAATTTCTAACATACTCATTAACATCATCGGCAATTTCCTTATCTTTCCACATTCCGAACACTTCATTTTCTTCTGTTTTATTCTTAATCTCCTGGTAGGGAACAAGCTTGGCGCACGGCTTTCCACGGAAAGTGATAACGACCTCTTCACCCCTGCTAACAGAATCGATGAGTTCTTTTGAATGAAACCTCAGATCTTTTGCTGTGGCTTTCATGATACCCCCTTACAATTCAAGTTTATATTTAGAAGTATAAACTTACCATCAATCTGAGTCAACTTATTTTTTGAGACGATATTATTTGCGTTGGATAATTTTTACAACGAAACACGCGGAGATCAGCCGCTTTTTTCAGTCGGCTGAATTTTCTGATTGCCTAAATAACAAATTAAAACAAATTAAGGATTAGTTCCGAGTCGAGGAACGAGTGCTCGGAACTAATCCTTAATTTGTTACGATCTGTTTTTCAATCTCCAAAATCCATTTTTGGCCGAGCTCTTTTTCCTTGGCAAATTCTCCTTGCTTGACGCAGCTTAACTTTTTGATCAGCGTCGCAAAGCAAGCCCAGGGGTGGCCGAAATGGTTCGGAATAGGTGGCCGATTTAGATCGGAATCAATGGCCGGAATGCGTCGAAATACTCAATCAAATCTTCTCAGACAATCTTTTTAAAGAAAAAACACCCTCCAGGCCGGTAATGGGTTTTGGCCGTTTTTCATGTTTTGCTGAAAAATGTTCTTTA
>JAXHTA010000311.1:0-4983 GCA_034190285.1 Thermodesulfobacteriota bacterium
TACGGGCACCAACAACAACTTGTACACCTCCACCGATAAGGACAGGATTGACCTGGCGCCCAGCATCTGTTATGCCCACAATAACAAGCATTCCCCCTGGTCGTGGGGGCTTTCCCTGTCTGTTCCGGATGCCGTCAACACCGATTATACAATACAATCCAAATACTTCGGCCCTGTAAACGGCTTTTCCCAGATACTTCACATTAAATTCGGACCGGTCGTGGCCTATCAGGTTACCCCCAATCTTTATGTGGGGACCCGCCTGTCGATAGACCACAGTTCTGCGGATCTGAGGATGCCCGTAGGTCTTGCTTACATCGATATTGGCGAATGCAGCGCATTCGGCCTCTCAGGATCAGTTGGCATCCTTTACAAACCCACGGAAAAGCTGAATCTGGGGCTCTATTACGAGGCCCCCACCATGATGAAAGACCTGGAGTCAAAGAACGCAGATGGATACCTCAGCCTGATGAGCCCTGCTGGTAGAATAGACTTCTCCAACCTCGATGTGACGCTAAATGATATGCAGTTCTCGCAGAACCTGGGAATTGGGCTGGCATACAGGCCGTCCCGTGCGTGGAGATTGAGCGCGGACGTCAGATATTTCAGCTGGCATAAGGACTGGAAGGATTTAGAAATAGTATATAGCGGCGCCAGCGCCGCCGCCATGACTGCCGCTGGCGTTCCCACCACGATCAAAATCCCCACCAATGTAAGCAACCAGGTGACGTTCGGCCTTGGAGTGGAGCACTTCTTCGGGGAGATATACACCGTTTCCGCGGGCTATCACCATGCCCATGATGCCATGAGTGACAACTACATGCTCCCATTCATACCCGCCACAATGGAGCACACCATTACCTGTGGTTTCTCGGTCAGGCCTTCAGCAACTATAAAGATGGGAATATCTTTAATGTACGGAATATGGGCTGATCCGAGCGCCGGTCCTTATCACGGCTACGATCAGTCCCTTGAGATGCAACTGGGACTCCCGCCGGGTTCACTGGACAGCGAATATAATGGCGCCACGACCGATCGGACCATGCGAAATATCCAGCTGTCCTTTAGCGTTTATTGGTAGAGCGAGGGGTCAGGCCTACACATTTGACATTTCCGTTCTTTGTGGCTCAGCTGTACATTGGCAGAAAATGAAGCCTCAGAGTCTCTGTGGGCAACATTCTGCCAATCAGGCCCTTTTAAATAGTCTTACACACCTTTTCTAAGGCCGCAGCCATTGCCTCATCCTCTTTCCTGATATCTTCAAGGGTCTTTGGGCTTACCTCCGGGGGCTTTTCCTCCAGCCCGTATTTCCATTTTAGGAACTGCTCTCCCGTGGTTGGGTAGAGTGCAAATATTATCAGGTCAAAATCATCCTTAGCCAGATCTCCTATCTTCTCTCTGGCCTTTTCCAGCTCAGGCTCCAGGTGATCCGCCGCGCGGCCGGTGACAGGGGTGTCTCCACGTTTATACCCTTTGAGCACCTTTTTCTGTACTTCCGGATCAATAGGTGCTGGAGTCTTTCCGTAAAGTCCAAAGGCGAGGTCCTTCACCTCGTTGGTCACCATCTTGTATCTGCCGAATAGCACATTCAAGACGGCCTGGACACCCACGATCTGACTTGTGGGCGTCACCAAGGGCGGTGTCCCCAAGTCTTTTCGTGTTACGGCGACCTCTTTATAGACCTCTGGCAGTCGATCCAGGGCCTTTGCCTCCTTGAGCTGATTTACAAGATTGGAGAGCATGCCGCCCGGAACCTGATGGGCAAGGACCCCTGTATCAATAACGCTCATTTTATGGGTGGCGAGATAATCCCGGTATTTGGGGGCGATGGTCTCCATGTAATCCCCCAACTCAAGCAGGAGGTTGAGATCAAATCCAGTGTCCCTTGTAGTCCCATAAAGGGTGGCTACAATGGGCTCTACTGCCGGCTGGGAGGTCCTCAGGGCAAAGGGCGCCAGGCAGGTGTCAACTATATCCACACCAGCCTTGATGGCCTCCAAATAGATCATTGAGGCCATGCCGCTTGTATAGTGCGTATGCAGGTGTATGGGTATTGTAATCTCTTTCTTGAGTTCCGTAACGATCTTGGCAATATCAAAAGGGGCCATGATGCCGGCCATATCTTTGAGGCAGAGGGAATCTGCTCCCATGTTCTGGATCTCTTTGCCTTTGCTCATATAATATTGCAGGTTGAATATCTCCCCGCCCATCCGCCTTTCGGTAAGCGAGTAACAGATGGTGCCCTGAAAGTGTTTTCCGTTTGCCTTGATCCTCTCAACCACGGTCTCAAAGTTTCTGAAATCATTCAGGGCGTCAAACACGCGAAACACATCCATGCCCGCTTCACAGGTCTTGTCTACGAATAACTTCGCCACATCGTCAGCGTAATTACGGTACCCCACAAGGTTCTGACCTCTCAACAGCATCGAAAATGGGGTCTTCCTTATGTACTTTTTAAGAGTCTTAATCCGTTCAAACGGGTCTTCGCCAAGAAATCGGTGCATGGAATCAAATGTTGCACCGCCCCATACTTCCATGGCCCAGAATCCCACACTATCCATCTTCTCCGCAATGGGTAGCATGTCTTCTGTCCGCATCCTTGTGGCCAGTAATGACTGATGCCCATCTCTAAAGGTATTGTCCTGGATCTTGATAGGATTTTTGGGCCCTTTTTCAAGAAAATCGTTCATCATCAAATCTCCGTTTCTCTGGAACATATCTCTAAAATCGCCAGACAGATATTAGATGCCCCTGTATTTTTTGATGTATGATATCATTTGATTCGAGCTTTTTCAAGTCAATGAGACACCTGTGAATTGCAGGAGAAGGCCAAAGAAATCATTGAATCAGGCCGAGAGGATCTGTGAATTCTCAAGAAGAGACCCACATGGCCTTTATGTCTTCCCGGACTTTTCAAAATTTACGAGAAGTTTTCCTAAACCCGCAAGTTTTAAGAAAGTGTTGGCAGGGATTAATTCATAGCCTCCTTTATGTGTTCAAAACCAAGTCGATCAATCATCCTGCCCAGTCGTTCCCCTTTTTTGGCATTTGTACTGTAGTATTCGATGACCTGTTTCGCCGCTGCCAAGGCATGTTCGTCATCAAGGTCAGTCAACAGCTCATTGGCGACTCGAGGGCTCGCGCCGACATTGCCACCAACAACAAGCTTCCACCCGCCCGCTTCGCCGATCAAGCCGAAATCTCTGACCCAGGACTCAGCACAGCTGAGTTTGCAGCCTGAAACAGCCATCTTGAATTTACCCGGCGTTTCGGTTCCGTGATACAGGACGTCCAATTTCATGCCCATGCCCAACGCATCCTGCTTGCCAATAGAGCAGAAAGTGGTTCCAGGACAAGCCCGAATGCTTCGTACACACAACCCAACGGCAGCGCCTTTATCCATTCCAAGATCATCCCAGACATTGTCGATGTCTTCTTCCTTGAGACCCACAATCGCGATCCTGGTTGCGCCTGTGATTTTCATTGCCTGCGCTTTATATTTTTCGGCGATATCCGCCAACTTTCGCAAGAGGTCCGGAGAAACCACCCCACAGGGAATATGAGGTGCAATAGCGTAGGTAGCCTTGTCTCTTTGAGGAATAGCCCCCTTTTCACCCAATTTAAGCATGTAAGTCCTCCTTTATCGGAAAAGATTATAACTCCTTTCAACCAATTAACAAGTTTGATACCGGAATTCAATTTAAATCAAATATTGGACTCTTAACACCTCAAAATCCTTCTACCCTATACAGACATTAATTTTCGGTTTGTGAGTCGCCCCTTGCGACCTGACCACGGCGTCTGCAAGAGCTTATGGCCTTTGTTTTTCCGGAGTCAATAACAAGAAACGTGCCATAAAACGCATATACCTCCTGTTTGACAAAGGATGAACGATATTAACCCTACAACGTCAGTTATCTGAATACAGACAACATATTGTGGTTTAATTAACAAAAGTATACTTTATATTGTATTATACTTCTTAGGTATCGTTGTAAGGTTAATAATGTATCAAATGACATTATTGTCGAGGCTTACCAAGACGTCCAAGAAATGAGACACCTCTGATACAGGAATCGGTTGAAGACAAAGATCGTAATCCTGTGACCGGCCGAAAGCACTATCTTCGTATCAGCCCTTTGAAACAAATGTAAGCTGATTAGGGGTCAAAGAGACCTATTTTCAGAAGGCTGAATTCTTACGATGTGTCTCATGGAACATTCTGAGACAATTTTGTTTCATGAGACGGGATATGTTGTCTTTGATTGTAGAAACGTGAACTCATGTGGGACGGTCATAGGAAAATAATTAACTCATTCTTTGATCTGATAATTGTTTGACTTTGAGATTGCTTCCCCTTTTCTAACAGCATACCCCACACCAGGTTGAGTCAACCCTAGCCTTCTCGCCAACTCACTTTGCCCATAGCCGAGTTCTCTCACAGCCCAAAAACAAAAAAGGGATCTCGCGTCGGACTTCACCTTCTGCCTGCTCCTATAATAATTGTCTTCTTTCTCTACCTTACTATTGAAAGCCACGTTCTTCCAGCAAGCAAAAGAAAGTGGGCATGGTTGGACAACATTGCCCAAGCATAGCACGAAGTCTTGGTAACCGGCAATAATTCCCCAAGACGTCTTAATAGATTATCCCGATCCTTGTTGTCTTCGAAAATATTCCGGCGTTTGATACCTCGAATAATAACATGGTGAAGCACACCGGGGGCGTCTAATCGGGCTAATCTTGGCATGTGGATTCCTTACCAGATCTTATCATCCTATGTCCAATTAGTTATTTTCATATGACCGTCCCAATTCCCACAATTAGTTATTTTCATATGACCGTCCCAATTCCCAGAATTCCCATGATCCAGCCAGTGTACGACCGGAGTGTTTTCGGCGAATAATGTCTTAATGAAATCTCATCTTTCAAATGATTATAAGCCGGCCTCCAGTCAGTGCCTGATCCCTTCGAATTATTATCTTT
>JAXHTA010000312.1:0-4944 GCA_034190285.1 Thermodesulfobacteriota bacterium
ACTAATTAACAGATCCTTTCTGGATTTGTTCTCGGGTCAGGACAAAAAAGGTCATGCCTCAAAGTTGAAATCCGCCACAGTTATAGACCACGCCAAGCATCTTAATAAGGAAGGTTCAATCATTTATGTGGATATTCGGATATCACCGTCGGTATATCCAGCTGATAGTGTGCTTCTGGTTACAGCCACTGATATCACCCAACGCCTCGAGACCGAACTGCAGTTAATCCAGGCAAGTAAAATGGCTACTTTGGGCGAGATGGCTACGAGTATTGCCCACGAACTGAACCAGCCTCTTTCAGTTATAAAAACCGTGAGCAGCTTTTTTATTAAAAAGATAAGAAAAAAGGATGCGATAAGAGATGAAACTCTTTCCACTATGCTGACCAAGGTGGATAGCAATGTTGACCGCGCATCGAGGATTATCAACCACATGAGGCAATTTTCACGAAAAACAGAAATGGATCTTGAAAAGGTTCAGGTGAATGAAATTCTGAAAAAAACCTCCGAGATATTCAGCCAGCAACTAAAAGTCAGGGGAATTGAACTGCTCTGGGAAGTCCAAGATGACTTGCCTGAAATCATGGCCGACCCATATAGACTTGAGCAGGTTCTTGTTAATCTCCTGGTAAATGCAAGAGATGCAATTGAAAAAAAAAGGAATAATATGGGCTATAAATCCGAAGGCGAAAAGATCACTATCAAGACTGAATCAAGAGGGAAGTTTGTTATTGTAAAGGTGAGTGATACGGGCATTGGTATCTCTGAGACCATTAGAGAAAAAATCTTTGAGCCTTTTTTTACAACAAAGGAAGCCGGGAAGGGCACCGGCCTGGGACTTTCGATCAGTTACAGCATAATCGAGGAATGTGGTGGGAAGATAAGAGTCGCACCTACAAACAATGGGGGAGCGTGTTTTATCCTGACATTTCCGACTTACGACTTACCTTGAATGGCAGAAGCTTGATTTTGGAGACCATGGGTTCTAGCCTTGATGCAATTGTATTTTTTGATGGGAATTATGATGGATGACATCAATGCTAAATCCACAATATTACTGGTTGATGACGAGGAAGATATCCGTGATGTCCTGACCTTGTCCCTTAGCGATCTTGGACATAAAGTCTATCCTGCTGAAAACGGCAAGGAGGCCATACGTATTTTCAAAGAAATCAATCCCCCTGTCGTGCTGACAGATATCAAGATGCCGGGTATTGATGGGATCGAGTTGCTCAGGAGTATAAAGCGTGAAAACCCCGACACCGAAGTTATTATGATTACGGGTCACGGAGACATGGACCTGGCCATTAAGAGTCTAAAATACGAAGCATCCGATTTTATTGCCAAACCCATTAACATTGATGCGCTTCATATCGCGCTCAAAAGGGTTCTTGATAGAATTCTAATGAGACAAAAACTATGGGAGTACACTGAAAACCTTGAACGGTTAGTAAGTGAAAAAATGGCATTACAGGACCGTCTTTCGTCATTGGGGCTAATGATCGGATCAATATCTCACGATGTTAAGGGGCTCCTGACAGGTTTAGACGGAGGAATTTATTTACTTAGTTCAGGTTTCAAAAAAAACGACCAGAATCAAATGGATGAGGGTTTCTTGGTGGTAAAAACCATATCCAGTCGCATACGAAAGATGGTTTTTGATATACTTTTCTATGCGAAGGAAAGGGAAATAAGAAGAGAACCTGTCGATGTATTGGGCTTTGCTGATGGCGTGGCCGATGTCATCGAGGCAAAAATTAAGGATCGCAGAATAGAATTCAATCGTGATTTTGACAAGGCCCCTGAAGAATTTGAGGTTGATGCTGACTTTCTTCGCTCGGCCCTGATAAATATCCTCGACAACGCCGTTGACGCCTGCCTGGAAGATGAACAAAAAAAATCACATAAAATCACCTTTTGCATTAGAGAAGATAATACTTATACCATTATTGACATACATGATAATGGGATTGGAATGGACAGCGACACACTGGAGAAAATTTTTGATCTTTTCTTTTCATCAAAGGGAGGTAAAGGTACCGGATTCGGCCTGTTTATTTCCGACAACATTATCAAGCAACATGGGGGTACGATAAGGGTAAAGTCCGCAATGCATAAAGGGACAAACTTCATCATTAAACTGCCAAAGAAACGTCATAAAGCTGAATAAGACTTTCCTTAAAGGTTAGGATCATAAGTGAAATTGGCCACATAACATCACGAAAAGGAGGCCAGCCATGGCGAAAAGAATTATGATCGTTGAAGACGATCCAATTGTGGTAAAGTACCTTAAAGCGCTTTTTGATGATAACGGATATGAGACGGTTGTAGCCTATGACGGTACGGAAGCGGAGAACGCCGTCAAAGAGGCAAAACCTGACCTGATAACACTCGATTTGGAGCTTCCCAAGGAATGGGGCCCGAGGTTCTATCGCAAGATGAGAAAGGACGAAAAGTTCAAGGATATACCAGTGATTGTCATTAGTGGGCTTTCAAATCCCAAGCACGCAATCACGAAGGCTGTTGCCGTCTTGAGAAAGCCGTTTGACGAAGAAAGGCTCTTGGGAATAGTCAAAAGCACCGTAGGTTGAGGGACGGGTTATAAGGGACTCTGGGAGCCTTTTCAAGGCCTCAGCCCATTTTCAAGGTCAAGGCATGCGAAGTCGGAATGGGCGGCACACACGATAGGATGTGGGCATATAAGCAGGAGACAAATCCGGTCGTTGGGCGTTGAATAGGGTTTTGCTATACCTTACAGGCATGTCGGCAATACCTGAATCTGTAGCCCAGACACAATTTTCTTGACTCATGACTATAACTTACTTACAGTGTTTATGGGCTCAAAATAATTACTTATTTAAAGGAGGCAACTATGAAAGTTAAAGATATCATGACGACCAATGTAGTCTCTATTACGCCGGATACAACCGTATTAAAGGCGGCTGAAATCATGCAGGCGCATGGTTTTGAACGTCTACCCGTAGTGGAAAAGGAGAAGCTAAAAGGGATTATAACCAAAGACAGGCTGCTAAGGGCATCGCCATCTCAGGCTATGCCGGGCATGAATGAATTTGTTCATCATCTTTTGGGGAAAATGACCATATCAGAAATTATGGAGACTAGGGTCATAACCATAGGCCCGGATATGCCTGTGGAAAATGCAGTTGCCCT
The DNA here is from genome assembly GCA_034190285.1 of Thermodesulfobacteriota bacterium. Lineage (GTDB taxonomy): Bacteria > Desulfobacterota > DSM-4660 > Desulfatiglandales > Desulfatiglandaceae > JAXHTA01. Next base: position 3,172 of record JAXHTA010000312.1, read on the forward strand.
GGGGCAGGACAAGAAGGTAGGTTGTCTGCCTGTGTTGGAGCATGAAAATCGAGGACGGCTCCTGGGTATCGTCACTACCAACGATTTTTTTTATCGTATTTTAAATCCTCTTCTGGGTATTGGTGACAGTGGACTCCGAATCAAAGTGGCCAATTGTGACGACACCAATAAGATGAGAAAGATCCTGGATATTATCATGAAACACGAAGGAAAAATCTTAACAATGAGCTATTCAAGGATAGCCGACCAGCCGGAAAAACAGCTGATTGTTCACTTCGAGTCCGGAAATACGGACAGCATTGTAAAAGACCTTGAGAATTCAAATATAGATGTGGAGATTCGCGAAAGGGAAATATAGGGCTTGTTGCCCAACACCACCAAAGAGACTGACGGTCAGTCCACTACATAATGGTTCTCCAGTGCCCAAACGAAGGCCAGGATTTTCGGCTCAGCAGCCTATGGATCTTCTCTTGAAAGAGGAATTTCTTTGAAAACCCCACCACCGATTGAACGCAGGGCGCATTAATTAATGAGGAATATATCAGCAGAAAAGACACTTTTCGTTCGGGCACTACTCAAGTCTTCAGGTGTATGTTCTTTAAGAATAAGCACTTGTAATTGTATAGGTCTACAAGAAAAATGTGGCGTTGAAGGTCGTGAATAAAAAAGTATCAGGGATTTTCTTGCGGTGTGCGCAAAATGGAACAACACGCAATAGTAGGCAAGTCCTTTGCCCGCGTTGATGCAAAGGAAAAGGTTACAGGGGCGGCCGGGTACACTAGGGATATCAATCTTCCCGGGATGCTCTATGGGAAAATATTGAGGAGTCACCTGCCCCATGCCGTAATCAAGGGCATGAATGCAGAAAAGGCCCGGAATTTGAAGGGTGTCCGAGCCATCGTAACAGGCCAGGATTCAACAGGCGAGAAATATGGTCTAGGCACCATACCCATGTTTGCCGATAGGGACCCTCTGGCAAGGGATAAGGTGCGGTTCATAGGTGATGGGGTTGCTGCGGTAGCCGCGGTGGATGAAGATGTAGCAGAGGAGGCTCTGGACCTTATAGAGGTGGAATATGAAGAGCGTCCTGCCGTCTTTGACCCTAACGATGCCATGTCTCATGGGGCGCCTGCGATCCACGATTACGCCGAAGGGAATATAAACTTCAAACAGAAGCGGGGCTTTGGTGATGTCGAAAAGGGTCTTAGGGAGGCGGATTTTATACGTGAAGATACCTTCAGCACCCAGCCGGTCCAGCATGCCGCCCTTGAACCACATGCAGCTATTGCATCCTGGGATAACGGGGATAAATTGACCCTGTGGGCCTCCAAGCAGGACCTTTTTTTCACACATATCGGGCTCTCAAGGACGCTGGGAATCCCACGAAGCAACATACGGATCATAAAGCCCCATGTGGGAGGAGGATTCGGATCTAAACTAGAGATGTTTGACCTGGATTTCTGTGCTGCTCTGCTTTCCAGGAAATGTGGGAATCCCGTTAGCATCTGCTACACAAGGGAAGAAGTATTCATAGCCTCGAGGGTAAGGCACCCGTCCGTTATCCAATTCAAGACCGGGATGAAGAAGGACGGGACGATTTCGGCACTTGATGCAAGGATTATCATGGACACCGGGGCCTATGCCGCTACCGGACCTGTGGCTGCCATGCTTGCCCTGCATATGCTTGTTACCATTTACAGCATTCCGAACATAAGGGTCGAAGTCTACTCCGTTTATACAAACAAACCGGTTGCAGCGGCTATGAGGGGGCAC
>JAXHTA010000313.1:0-4931 GCA_034190285.1 Thermodesulfobacteriota bacterium
ACTCAATATGCGCTTCTCACCAGCCTTATGGGTATTCCCAGAGTGCTGGCTTCGGCTCCCACCGGGTTTATTGCCAAGAGCTCCGGCTGGGAAGGCTTCTTTATTTTCTGCACCCTTGTTGCCGTTCCCGGGATGTTGCTTCTTGTGAAATTTGCCCCCTGGAATGCGAAGGTGCGATTATCCTGATGCCGGAATCAGCATTATTCCGGGCTGTGCCGGGTCAACTTTTACGGCTGGGAGGCCGCAACTTGAAGCGCTAAGCCGCAGCAAGACGAAGGTTCAAAGGAACATGGTTTTATTTCTTGTACCCGTGTCGCTTTGCGGCATTATACGGTACCATATTTTTGGCCGGTATATTCGTTTTTTGTCCCGGTACGGGACTGTACATTGATTTGGCATGCCTATTCTGCTATGTTTAATATGATATATCTCCTGGATTGGCCGGGAACACTATAAACCCTAATGTTGCATAAGTCTTAGGCCAGGAAACGCTATGCTCGCTTTAGATCTCTAATTTTATGCAGCTTTAGGGCAAAGCAGACCTGAATTGGAAACCTGAATACAGGGTTGGATTGACGTGTTGCAGAAAAGAGAAGTGATCAAGGTAGGCCGAAATGAGCCCTGTCCGTGCGGCAGTGGACTGAAGTTTAAGAAATGCTGTCTAGGTAACAAAAGCATTGAGTCCAAGAGCCTTAAGGAGGCTTATTTACAGAGATATAAGATCCGGTTAAAGGAAGAAGAAGACATCGAAGGTATCAGGCAGGCCGGGCGTCTCGCCGTGGAAACTTTGGATCTGGTGGAGTCGGAAATCAGGCCTGGAATGAAGACTGATGCGATTAACACCATAGTTCATGAATTCACCACTAAGAATGGGGCCAAGCCTGCTCCCTTGAATTACCGAGGCTTTCCAAAGAGTACGTGTGTCTCGGTAAACGAGGTCATCTGCCATGGCATCACTGGTGATAGAATTCTGCAAGAGGGTGATATTGTAAACGTGGATGTAACACCCATCCTGAAGGGATACTATGCAGACGCCAATAAGACATTTTTTGTTGGAGCACCTGGAAGTGATGCCCGTAAGATTGTTGGCGTGGGACGAGAATGCCTGAAGATAGGCATGTCCATGGTCCGAGCCGGGAACACTATAGGGCATATAGGCTGGGCTATACAAAGATATGCCGAAGGGGAAGGATGCTCGGTGGTTCGAGAATTTGTGGGTCATGGCGTGGGATTTGAATTTCATGAACCGCCTCAGGTTCCCCATTACGGCCGCAAAGGGGAAGGTATAATCCTGGTTCCAGGCATGGTATTCACCATTGAACCCATGATCAATCTTGGCAAGAAAGATTTACACATCCTGGAGGACAACTGGACGGCCGTGACCAAGGACGGGTCTCTTTCCGCCCAGTTCGAACAAACCATCCTTGTTACAGAGGATGGATTTGAAAGCCTGACGCCTTTTGACCTGTAACCGTGCACACCTGTGCTGGCTTGATTTACGAAGGTTTGAAAGACAAACAGGGCAGAATGTGAATACAAGAGCCAGATGTACAACAATCGACCAGCACCCTGTAATTCAGTTTCCTCCTTTATAGAAGATGCAAAGAGATTAGGGTTTATCGCTATAGGTTTTTCGCGGCCCAAAAGGCCCGTATTCTTCGACCAGTTTAGTTCATGGATTGCCGCCGGAAAGCAAGGAGGGCTGGGCTGGATGGGGAGGCATTCAAGCTTAAGAGAAAATCCGATAAAGCTGCTTGAGAATTGCCGGACAATAGTTACTCTGGCCTACCCCTATCCTTCAGAAAAGCCAGCCACACCCGACGGTTTTACGGCGGCCAGGTACACGGAGCCCAACAAGAACGACTATCACTCTCGTTCTAAAAGGTTGGCCCAAATGCTATCTCGTCGTATCAAAGAACAATATCCGGGAAGCAAAACACGAGTTTGTGTTGATTCGGCTCCCATTCTTGAGAGGAGCTTTGCATATGCCTCGGGCGTTGGCTTCATAGGAAAAAACAATATGCTCATTATACCGGGGTATGGCTCGTATTTTTTTCTTGTTGAAATCCTTACAACCGCCTTTTGGTCATACTCTGAGATTGAACCAATGGAAAACAAGTGCGGCACCTGTACGCGATGTGTGGACGCCTGTCCCACAGGAGCTCTTGAGACCCCCTTTTGCCTGGACGTGTCCAGGTGCCTTTCATATTTGACTATTGAATACCCTGGGGTGGTTAGTAGTGAAACAGGCGGGAAAATGGGCAACTGCTTTCTGGGGTGTGACATTTGTCAGGAAGTCTGCCCGTATAATGAAGGGGCATTAACACAGAGTGCCGTACTCCCCCCTACAGACAAAATCCTGGCGATGGGGCCTGAGAAGTTCAGGAAGACATTCGGAAAAACAGCGTTTGCCAGACCAGGGCTGGACAAATTAAAGGATAATATTCGGGCCGTCAGGACATGGGGTCATTCAAACCGGCAAAGGCACAGTCTCTAAAGCCGTGTTTGCTCTGCTTTTGAATTCCTTACATCACCGATAAGCTTAGTGTATGATCTATGACGGAGTTTTTTCGTCGAGATCAAGGCGGGTATCTCGACAGCTAGGGGTTAACAGCAGGAATAATTTTGGTATTTAGGGAATCACAATCTGATCCCAATGAATGTGTTGTCGAAAAAGACATCTCTTGTTCGGATACTTGATTCAATCCCTGGCTTCCTGTCAACAGGTTGAGTGCATAAGCCCACCTACCTGTGCCTTCCCCCTCAGCTCGTTATACAATCTAACCGCTTCTTCTGTGTGCAGTACGTGTGCCCGGATGCCTCTTTCTTTCAACATTTGCAGTGTCTCAGGACATACTTTAAGTCTCCCCTGGAAACCCTTGGATAGCACTACCGTCCTTGCACCGTTCTCCAACAGTTCTTCGACATCCGCCGACTGGATGCCAGGCGCATGACTTGTCCCTGTCTCACCCCAGTCCCATTCCTTTGCGCCCCCCGGAAAAAGCTTGGCGTCTTTTAACGGACCGTGTCCTTCGACTTCGAGTCGTCCCCAGGCCAGATGGATAATTCGCGGGGAAAATGACCTTCGTTCCATAATGCAACCTCGTAACACTTTAGCCCTTTGAAACAAATGTAAGCTGATTACAGACCCGCGGGGATATTTCAAAACCGACCCCTGTCCATAGCCCAGGAAGGGTGCCACTAAGTATGAAGAATTTGTGATGCGGCTTTGAAAAAAAAGACCCCTATGGCTCAAAGCTCCTTTCCTAAAAAGGCTAACTTCTTATCATACCTCTAAAATTCCACCTTTGGCGCTTCCTGTCGCTCCTTGGGCACTTCAAAAAAAGCCGCTTTCTCAAAATCAAAAACCCCGGCAATGATATTGGTGGGAAAAGTGCGTACCTTTATGTTGTATGCCTTGACCATCTCATTAAAGCGCCTACGCTCTACAGAAATGCGATTTTCAGTTCCAGCCAGTTCATCCTGCAAGCGGATGAAATTTGTGTTCGCCTTTAACTCGGGATAACGCTCCACCACAACAAGCAGGCGGGATAGTGCAGAAGAAAGCTGATTATTGGCCTGGATCTTGTCACTGACAGTCGTGGCCCCGGCCACTCTGGAACGAGCCTCTGTAACCTCCACATAGACCTCTTTTTCATGAGCGGCGTAGCCCTTGACCGTTTCCACATAGTTGGGGATCAGGTCATAGCGACGCTGAAGCTGGTTTTCCACCTGGGCCCACGCCCCCTTTACGGATTCATCCATGCTTATAAGGCTGTTATAGGTCCCCTTGAAGTAGGAAAATGCGATCAAAATGATCAGTAGCAATACACCGCCGGAAATCAACAAGGTTTTGAGTGTCTTGTTCATATTACCCCCCTAGAGCATCTACCAGTTTCGATAGTTCCCGCACTTCCTTCAAATAATCCTTGAACAACTTGGTGGTTTCCCTATCACCCAACTTGATTTTTCCCTCCTTGATGTCCAGGAGCATTTCGAATACACCCGCGTTCATTTCAAATACCTCTGCCGTATCCCTTATGAGTCCCCTTTTTTCCGTGGGTAATTCCTTTCCTTTCAGGTAAAGAAGCGCCTCAAAGACGGCAATCAGGGCCCGGACTGACTGACTGATAACACCTCTCATAGCCCTCCCTTTACCAGACGTCTCCAGGAAGGCTTCCCTGAGCAAGAGGAGCTTGCCCTTTATCTCCCGCTCACACTGAAGGCGTATGAGTTCCTGGTCAAAAGTCAGGGATTCTAAAATGTCCTTTCCATATACAAGGAGGTGATTTAGCTTAATGCTCAGGTATTCGATTGGAAAGACATCCAGGGAGGCAACCACATAACCTTCGGTGACAAAGAGCGGAATGGCCACGTTTCTCTTTCGCCACCTGCCAACTATTTTAAAGGCACGGTCAAGACGATCGATACCCCGTTCTGTGAGCACAATCATGAAATTGATGTCGGATTTCCCGGGCCTGAATTCATGACCTGTGGCGCTGCCATAGAGAATAATACTGATAAGGTCCTCCCCGAAGAGTTGTTTGTAATCGGCTATGATTTCAGGAAATACTGCTTTTGGTTCTTTTGAATTCTTTGCCATGCCGCCTCCTTGTCAAAAACTTCCTCCAGCGCCGCCACCGCCGCTCATGCCACCACCAAAGCCCCCGAAACCTCCACCAAAACCGCCGAAACTGCCGCCAAATCCGCCCCGTCCATAGCCTCCTCCGCCCATAAAGAGTAAGGGCAAAAACAGTAACCATGATCCGCCACGCCGTCTGGATGAAAATACAAGAATGAGGAAAATCAAGGCTATGGGCAATAAGGACAGTCCGGACCGCTTTTCCCTGGGTGTTTTCACCGGCGTTTGACCGGTCAGCTTGACGCCTGAACTCCTGGCAATGACATGGGAGACAGCAAGGGTTCCATTA
>JAXHTA010000314.1:0-4922 GCA_034190285.1 Thermodesulfobacteriota bacterium
GGGGATCCTCTATTTGTATAATAAGATGATAATCCAATTAATACTGCGAAGTGTAGATAGAATCCGCGGTAAGACGACTTGTAGGAGATACAATCAAAAGTTGTGTTTGAGACGTTAGGTGTTGTATCCTTCCAGGAAATGGTTAAAGTCGTGGAAAAACAAGAAAGATTTAAGAAGAAAGGATAGAGACACCATGACCAAGGATAAGGTAATTGAGTTTTAATAGGCCAGACACATTTGTTGATGCCCATGTAAACCGATGTCTTACGCACAGGAGCCAGGAAATTGTTGGCCGAAGCCTTAGAAACAGAGATGGAAGGCTTTTTGTCCCAGTACAGGGATCTTAGAGACGGGCAGGATCGCCAAAGAGTGGTGCGTAATGTTTATTTTCCTGAGCGTGAGATTGAAACCGGAATTGGTCCGGTAGAGGTTAAGGTTCCTCATGCTCGGGATCGCCAACCGTGTCATGAATCGGAACCTATTCGGTTTACGTCTGCCTTATTGGCCCGTTACCTTCAAAAAACTAGAATGAACGTCCAACATCGAATGTCGAATGAAAAAGCAAACATCCAACAGGGTGAAGGTTGTAAGAGCTTAGGTGAAGGCACAGAGGCTCTTGGGATAACTCGTATGTCTGGTTTAGTCTAGTGAGATAAGTTTTTGAACAATTGCACATGCCTTGGCCGGTCGTTCTTTATCGAGCACACCCAATTTCTTGACAAGCCTACGCTTGTCCAGACTTCTAACCTGATCAAGCATAATGTTTGATTCTGTTGTCGGGCCGCTCACATCAGTCGGTATTGCTACCTCGAAGGGGTAGATCTTTTTCATACTGGAGGTTATAGTAGCGACAACAAGCCTGGGAGAGTTGTAATTCATGGCATGCACCGAAAGAATGATCCCTGGTCTGGTCTTTCCGGTTTCCGTGTGAGTGACAGGGTCGAGATTGACAAGATAGATATCACCTTGATCCATTCACTCCCACCCTTCATGATCCAGAAAATCCCACTCCCTGATTGCCTTCAGGCGTTCGCTGTCCCTTGATGCTTCCTGAAAACCTGTTGCCAACTTTCTCTCTTCTTGCTACCGTCGAATTCTTCTGGTTTCGGTTTTGAGTAACTCATTGATTAGTCAACTTTTTTCGATCAGGCACAATATCGCTAAACTTTTCCCGAACAGTCTGTTCCAAGGCTATATTTACTCCTACTAGTGCCATTCTTCGATCCTTATACGTATTGTTATCTGTAGTTCAATGTGCCCTTATTATAGAGCCAAGCGGGATTAGATTAGGACAACTCAAAGGGGTAAAGGTGGATAACTGACAGCTCATAGCTGCGACCTTTCCGGGGACCATGTTGAGTAGTCTTTTCGGGTGAAATAGGCAAGCCAACCCTTTAACATTGCTATGTTTGTAAGGGTGAAGGTGGTTGCCATTTGGATTAAACGGCCAATATTATTTGTTTTTTCACATTTGTAGCCTGAAAACGCCAGGACATAGAAAAACAGCTGCAACCCGAGCAGGGTCGCATAAAACGAAGACCGCAAGGCAATGATGCAATTGGAGACCAATATAAGGATCAAGAGAAAAGGCGTGATTAATTTCATGGCCTTATGGGAAATGACCTCAAACAGAAAGAAGGTGTTAGATAGGGTACATAAGAGGGCCTTATGACTAAAAAGGCTTCGAAGGGTGCCGGTTGTGATCCTGACCTGCCTTCGAAATTCGTTTTGCATTCCGTCCGCCGCTCTTTCCCTGCAAAATGCGGTTTCCTCCAGGACGCCTCTGTATCCTTTTTCCACGATCAATAGGGGGAGCGTTAAGTCGTTAATCTCGTAAGGCTTCAAGGGGGAAAAGAGGGCCTTTCGAATTACAAAGACGGCGCCGTCAGCGCCTACGCAAGAGTCAATTCTGCTTTCCAGCAACTTTGTGAGTCTTTCGAGCCTTGAATAGATGCCTATCGGCTGGTTTGTTTCACCTTCATGATCCGAAGACGTGAAGTACCTCGTGGACCCCGTGACAAATCCGACCCTCTCATCGGAAAAAGGTCGTACAATTGTACGAATCAAGTCCTCTTTATAAAAGGATGTTGCATCAGAAAAGAGGATTACTTCCCCTTTCAGTCCGGGGACAAAATCATTCAGGCATGCGTCCTTACCTTTATTAACGGCCACGATGCAGGGCAGGACCCTTTTGTCTCTTTCTGCATATTCCCGGATGATGTCGTTTGTTCTATCCGTTGATCCATCTGAAATGATTGCTATCTCCAAAAGGTCTTCTGGATAATCCAGGTCAAGGGTGTTTTCGATCTTTAGGGCTATTACTTTTTCTTCATTATAGGCAGAGATAACGAGACTCACAAAGGGAATTATATCCCTTTTTCTCACTGGATTATTCTTAAAGACCGAGAAAAGCCACAGGAGTCCAATGTAGCCAAGGTAGGCATATAAGACGGCAAAAATACTGAGCCAGAAGACTAGTTTCATTGAGTTTGTTGGCTTACTTGGGTTTGTTGGGTCTGTTATTGAAGCAGAGGGCTGCGGGGTTTCTCCAGCATTTTGGACGGTTTCTCCAGAGGTTTTTTGGGGTCGTCTGTTTGACATCCCCCTGGGGAGGCATGTGACGGCAGAATCTCAGGCCACCACGGCTCAATATCTCCATCCATCCGAGACCGCTTCTGCATATGCTCTTCCTTTTCGATGCAAGGTTATGGCCTTTCACCTTTTCGAAGTAGGGCACAGGGTCCAGGAAATACCTTTCCATATCTTCAAGCATCGGGATCGTGTTATGGATTTGGGTGCCTGACTCGTTTTGCTTTTTCTTGATCAATTCATCAATTACTGTCGTAATTTCATCCACTTGCTTCTCCTTGGGCCAGTAGGGGGAGGTCTCAAACCAGTAAGGGTCGTCCCTGCCCTCGAGGTTGCTTTCAAGGGGTTGAAATTTTATTTCGTTGAAACGGTTCTCTCCCGCCCATTCCACTAGGGGAAGAATCTCTTTTGCGTTATTGCCGGCGATGATTGTCTTGAGAACCGTCTTCATTTGCTTTCCGCTTGCATCAAGAGCCTGTCTCAGCGCCAGGACGTTTTCAGTCGCCCGTTTTTGGGCACCCGGAATTCCCCGGAGGATGTCATGGATTTCCGGGGTCATAGAATCTATAGACACATGATACTCTTTCAGCCCTGCGTCTATGAGCAGGGGCATTTTGTCCGGTTTCAGGAGGATCCCGTTCGTGATCACTCCGATGGACAGGCCTATAGAGCTGCCATAACGGATTAATTCTACACAGTCCTTTCTCAGGAAGGGCTCCCCGCCGGTAAACCATATGTGCTTTTTACCCAGCCACCTGCGAAGACCCAAAAGGACTTCTTTCCATTCTTCAGTGGATAGTTCACCATCAGCATCGGGATTATGCTTCCATATCTCACACATGACACAGCGGCAATTGCAGCGTTCGGTCAGCTTGAGCCACACTTCAGATGGACGCGAGCAGGGCAGGCCGGTGCGGAGTTCTATTTCCTGCAGGAGCCGGTTGTAGTAGTAGAAAGGGTTCATTGGGTTTGTTTTCTGATATTCCATTCAACGACTTCAGGGAGTTTTTCTCTCAGGGACCAGCGCGGTGTAAAGCCGAGTTCTCTTTTTGCAAGGGATATGTCCGCTATGGAATCGGAGGGTTCGCCCGGTTGTTCCGATAAATAGTTTAGTCTAACGGACTTGTTCATGGCATCTTTCAATATCTCGGAAAGGGTATTGATGTCCGTGCCGGTGCCGGTACCAACATTAAAGGTATTTGTCGCCCCCTGGTAGTCCATGGCAAGCAGTGTAGCTTCTGCTACGTCTTCCACGTTTATGAAATCCCTCACCTGGGAGCCGGTTCCAAATATCGGCAAATCTTCTTCGTTCAGCAGTTTGTGAATAAAAATCGTGATGACACCCACATAAGGTGTTTGGGTCTGTCTCGGACCATATGTATTGAAGTACCTGAGAATGACCGGTTCAATTCCATGATGTCGGCAGGAACAGAGGACGTATTTTTCACCTGCAAGTTTGCTGATACCATAAGGGGAGGTTGGATCAAGGGGGTGTTTTTCGTCAATCGGGAGATAATTCGAATCTCCATAAGTTGCCATGGAGGAGGCATAGATGAATTTCTTGACTCCGGTTTCCTCAATATGCTTAAGGAGGTTGACTGTTCCCATGACATTTGTCCCGGCATCTTCAACGAGACCCCTGAAGGAATCCCTTATGCTTACGCGGGCAGCCAGATGAAATACCACATCGACCCCGTCCAGGACACTCTTAACAACTAGAGGATCGCATATATCTCCAATAACGAGTTCTGAGGCTTCTGGGAGGTTTTCCTTTTTACCAACTGACAGGTCGTCCAGCACGACGGTCTTAATACCCCTCTGAACAAGCCTTTCCACCACATGGGAGCCTATGAAACCTGCGCCGCCGGTGACGAGGGCTGTTTTTGGTTTGCTTGGGTTTGTTGGGTTAGTTGGCTTCATTTGGTTTATTGGGTTGCTTGGGTTTGTTGAGTTGAGAGGTGAGGTATTTGATGAAGCCAGAATCCAGCCTGGATACTGTTTCTGCCTGGGCATATATTTCTTCAAACTCTTCTTGTGTTATATAACCTTGATCAATGGCGACATACAGTTGGCTCTGCACTGCGGTTGCCGAGCTTTTTGATATGAATAAAAACTGTATAAATTCTTTGTTTCCCTTGCGAGAAAATCCTTCAGCTATATTGCTCATCACAGAAACCGCAGCGCTTTCAATTTGATTTGCCAAACGAAAATCTTTTTGGTTCCTCGCTGTTTTGAGTGGGTAAGCCTTGATTTACCTACAGCAAGAATGATAAATCGGTTTTCATTATGAGAGACGTAGAGCTTTTTCAAATGGCCCTTGGTTTGACACCGCC
>JAXHTA010000315.1:0-4915 GCA_034190285.1 Thermodesulfobacteriota bacterium
TTTTTGGAGAACAGGTCAAATACCGAAGTGGTCAGCAGCAGGCTTCTTATCGCGTCAAAGCCCAGTAATACGATAGCCCCTGTTACAGTGGACACCCTTTGAGGAAATCCATAAAATGAGGAATTGACGAGTCTCAGAAGCCTCGCCGTCAAGACCTGATCATCCGTGATTACCCCAGCCAGATCCTTGGCTGAAGACGTCGGATTGTTGACAAGTTCAGTAATTTTTAGAACGATCACCGGAAGGGTGGGAAGGTCTCGAACTCTGCCTATTATTCCAGCCAGACTATTCTTTCTTGCTTTATTATTCATTCCTTCAAGACCTTTTATGCAGCTGCTCATAGGCTATTCTCATTATCTCCTTCATCACTCGGTCTTCTGATACCTCGGCAAATTTTTCTTCTAACTCTCTCTGAATCAACGCCTTTGGATCGTTCTCGCGCTCTATATCCTTCTCTTTCTGTCCCTCATCCTCTCCTTCCACCCAAACTTTCGTCACTCCCCATGACTTAAATATCCAGATATCCTTTTCGGATAATTCTTTCCCTTCATTTGTCAATAATGCCCCCTGTAGACTATGGACCGGTTTGGCCAGTACCATTCCGGGCTTCAAATCCCCTAAATTAAGAGATCTCATCACCGCCTCGTATTTCGGTTGACTGACGTAAGGCAGCCAACATGTTTAGTAAATGGTCAAGGTCTATAGGTTTTTCCATATAATAATTTGCTCCCATCTTCAGGGCCTCACGTACTGTATCAGAGTCTCCAAATGCCGAAGCTATTATAACATGTGTTTCCTTGTCAACTGCTCTTATCCTACGAAGAACTTCCATACCGCTCATTCCAGGCATGCTGAGGTCCAGAAGAACCATATGAGGTCTACTTCCCTCAAATAGCGAAAGCGCATCTTGTCCATTTGTAGCAGTAGTGATTTGATACCCTTGCAGGGACAAGAATTCGTCAAGGATATCGCATATTGGAAGTTCATCGTCAACGACCAGTATTTTAGTTAGCTTTTCTCGCATTTCTATTAATAACTATCAGTTGTTTCAAAGGGCGAAAGCATTACCTATCAGGGAGTTAAGCCTCCCAGACAATTTTTGCAAGAAATATACCAGGTATCTCCTATTCCACGATGCGATATTTCCACCGCCAAGGCGATAGGACATTATTATAAAAGATTTTTCTAAAGTATTTCCACCCTTCCGACGATAACAACTAACAATCGAGGCAAATATGGACTTTTTGTTTCACACTACGCAGGGAGGGAGCTAATAACCCTTAACCATATCTCCTATCCCCGGCAGCCTCGAGTCCGCGCCATTCCTGAGGGGACTGAATGCTGCAGCGCAAAGTCCTTGCTTCAAACCCGAAACGCCGGGGAAAGAGATATTTGGCATGGAGTGATTTTCACGTAGAAAATCATTGGAAGCTTTTTCTCTAAAGTATTTCCACTTATCTGACGATAATCTACTCAAAGGCGAAAAACAGTATTCGGGAAAGTATACTGAGAATTCACAAGAAGGAGGTGATGTATTTAAAAATAGAGCCGACGAAAAATGGGCCGGCAAACAAAGCTGAATAGCGGTATATGGCATCGCGAGAACTCCTGAGCGCAATCACATCAAGAAAAATGAAAAATTAGGAACCCAATAAAGAACACAAGAACAAAAAAGGAGGATTAAGACATGGGATTAATTATCAACCACAATATGATGGCCATGACAGCGGCCAGGAACCTGAGTGTTACTTACAACAGGTTGGCCACTTCAACGCAGCGACTATCATCGGGTTTGAGGATCAACTCCGCGGCCGATGACGCCGCCGGACTGGCCGTTCGTGAGTTAATGCGCGCGGACATCGCGGTCCTCAATCAGGGCGTCAGGAATGCAGGGGACGGAATTTCTCTTATTCAAACGGCTGAAGGTGCACTTTCCGTGATTGACGAGAAGCTCATCCGTATGAAAGAGCTGGCAGAACAGGCCTCTACCGGTACTTATACCACTGCCCAAAGACTCATTATGGATAGTGAGTATCAGGCCATGGCAAATGAAATAGACCGAATTGCAAACGCCACGGACTTCAATGGTGTAAAGCTGCTTGACGGGTCAATAACTTCAATTCATTCTCAAGGCATCAAAATTCACTTCGGCACCGGCAATGATTCTGCTGAGGACTACTACTATATAAATATCGGTGATATGCGCGCCACATCAACTACGGGACTACAAGTAGGAGGAGGCGCCACCGCAGAGGTAACCACGGCCACTTACGGCATCAGCGCCAATGATACGCTATCCGGCGGCTATTTTGCATTTCAATACAACGCCGATGGCGACAGTGCGGGCATAGTCGCGGGTGACATTGCCGGATTCTACCAGATCCAGAGCGGCCAGACGATTTCCGACATGGTTACACAGATCAACCAAGGTACCGCCGCAAGATTGATAGCGACTACTGGCGCTGTATCCAATTCCATGACATGGTCAATTGTGGTCGGAGGGACCCATATTATCTTCACGTCTGCAGACTCGGTCGCCTACGCTGCAAATCGTGTCATAATCTCCAGAACAGACCTCACGGCAAGTGCACTGGCATCGGCTATTCTAAGCGCAATCAATAACGCAGCAGGTGCAAATATCTGGGCCGTCGAGGGCTCGGTCTCCACCGATATAATTTTCCTCGCAAGAAACCCGGGCGTGGGAGGAAACAACCTTTCCGCCTTTGAGAACACCTCTGCAATTTCTTTTACCAGCCTCTCCGCCAATGTGCAGGGAACGCTTAACGGCGGCGGAACAACGTGGGCAACGGCCTCCATCACAACAACCAATAGCCTCAGATACCTGACGTTGACCGGGGCCGATAGCGGAAACAACTACAGTATCAGTGTCGTCGATGTGAGCGCCAGCTCCATCGGGCAGACGGACGTTGCCAACGGCGCCATGGATGACGATTCGGCAGAGTGGAACGATACAACCGCCGCTTCGGGTTCGGGCGGCTGGAACGGAGCTGACATCCTCACCCAGTCCGCTGCCCAGGCTGCTCTGGCCCAGATTGACGCCGCTATCAATGCAAAGGATACCGGACGCGCCAACCTGGGCGCCTACCAGAACCGGCTGGAAAACACAATTACCAACCTCACCATCCAGGCCGAAAGCCTGCAGGGAGCTGAATCTCGAATCTCCGATGTGGATGTGGCCATAGAAATGACCGAATTCACGAGGAATAACATACTGGTTCAGTCGGCCACCGCCATGCTGGCCCAGGCCAATACGCTTCCACAGATGGCCTTACAGCTCATCGGCGCATAGTATTGACGCCAATAGTTCCAAGAAACCACGAGCAGGGGGAGCAGATCTCCCCCTGCTTTTCTTGGACTCCGGTTCGGACAAAATAGCACGCCACGTCCATAAGGCGTTATTATATTTACCGGTAGTACGTTTCTTCAATATCGATGCGACCAGCAGAATTGACCTCGGGAGGCAATAATTTCCTCCCTGATAAATACCCAAGCCAGACCAGATCTTGAACTCTCACAATGCCGATTACCACGATGAACCAGCTGCCAGGCGGTCTTGACAAACCTCGGAAAGGCAGTCTGTTTTTCTTTATTATTTCCACCTTGCATTGGCACAGGTCTTGCTGTCAAGAAGGAACTGTCACTAATTACCCATATTCATCCTGGAGGCGGAATTGTCAGGCGATATCACCTTCTCAGGCCTTGGGTCCGGTACTGATCTTGGGTCGGTAGTCGAAAAACTTGTCGAAATTGAGCGAGCTCAGAGTTATCGTCTGGAGGCGTGGAAGAGCACCTGGGAGGCCAAAATCGAATCAATTCAGGGGCTCAACAGTCGGTTACTCAGTTTGGAGTTGTTCGTAAACGACTTTAAGAGCGCTTCCCAATTCCTTGCCACCACAGCCTCATCAAGCAGTCAGACAGTCCTGTCCGTGTCCTCAACCAGTACAGCAAAACCAGGCTCCCATTCAATAATAGTGGGAAGCAGTATCCCCCACATGCTGGCTTCCCAAGGATGGGCTGATCAAAACACCATGGGCATCGGAGACGATGGGGGCGACTTTGTCATAAGCGTTGGAGACAAAGGAACTATTACCATCGATAGTGGAGACTTCGATGCCGCCACAACCCTTCAAGGCTTGAGAGATCTTATTAACAGTGACGTCGAGAATACGGGAGATGTGGCGGTTACTGCTTCCATTCTTGACGACGGTTCAGATACGAATCCCTATCGTCTTGTAATTACGGCGGACAACGGCGGGGAGGACTATGAGATATCCATCACTGCCAATCCCACGGATCTCACCTATGCTGCAAACTGGATCAACCCGGTAGTCAATTCCGGGGGATGGAGCGGAACCTCCCAGGCCACATCATCGGGATACTACTTGGGAAGCGACAATAAGACCTATACCTTCACTGCACCAACTGTGACTTTGGACGGCGCCAATGCAGCGACTCAGGTCACCTGGACAAAGACCGGCGGCGGATCGGGGAGTATCGTGATCCCGGACAACTATGTTGCTGGAACAAATATCTTTGTAGACGGTCTCGTAGATGGGTAGTGACGGCCTCAGGCGTTCTCCGGCTGTTCAGGTGCGATGCCCTCACGGGCACACTACAAGCGGGCATGCGCTTCGCACTCCTTCTGCTCGTAGTGACGCCGTAAGGCGTTTTCCGGCTGACCGGGTGCGATGCCCTCACGGGCACACTACAAACGGGCATGCGCTTCGCACTTTTTCTGCTCGTAGTGACGCCGTCAGGCGTTCTCCGGCCTGGCCGGGTGCGATGCCCTCACGGGCACACTACAAGCGGGCATGCGCTCGGGATTTCTTTTTGTTCGTAGTGAGCTTGAATTTTGGTGAAGCGTTGATGAAACATGGCATCACCCGGGCGGTGA
>JAXHTA010000316.1:0-4904 GCA_034190285.1 Thermodesulfobacteriota bacterium
ATCCCCCGGAGATACTGGCTACGGTCTTTTTTCACTGTATCATCGCCCTCGCTCTCTGAAGCAAGACGGTAATCCGATCCCCCTTCGGCCCCCGCGCCCGTTGGTGCGCTTCGGGCGGCCGTGATTGCGCGATCGAAATACCAGGTGGGACTCCCATATAGTTCAAGCGCCAGCCTAAACATCTTCTTGCAGACCTTGGGGTTAAGAGACATGATATGGGCATCGACACCGAATTCCGAAAGCAAGTTATTCCAGTTATGTAGGCCAGTTTGTGTCCAGCTGAAATTGTTAGCGGTAACCAACAGGGGATTCATGTTGAGCTTTTCCTTGAAAATGCTTGTCTGGTAATAGCTATCCTTTCCGGCACTTACGGTAATAATTGAGTCATAATAATCTCCGTTGCATCCCCTGTATTTGTCGGCTAGTTCCTCAAGTTCTTTCCAGCGTTGGTTCCAATCGATTTCATTCCGCGTATCATAGTGTCTGCACGGATAACAGACACCTTCACTGTCAAACATGATTCCAGGCCTTGTATCGGGCATTACGCATCGCTTACAGTATCGCATATTTCAGCTCCTTTTTTTAGTTAGTACTAGAACAAAAACTCCATGTTTTCGTTATGGTCACTAGTTATTTGATGAACGTTTCTTATGAGAAATATAGAGAAGGGTAAAAAGACCCACATCCTCCCAATAGAGGAGGATATCTCCGAATTTAGTTGAGAAGCTACTGTAAGCTACCTCCCATTTTTTAAAATCTCAGCCGGCACCCCGGCCACAACCGTATCGGAAGCAATATCCTTTACAACTGCGGCCCCGATTCCTACGATTGCATTTTCACCGACAGTAATGTCTTGCCTAACAGTTGCACCCGCACCGATATGCACTCCCGTCTCAAGCCGCACAGTACCGGCGAGTCTTGCTCCTGTGGCGACATGGACATGATTACCTAAATTGCAGTCATGCTCAATAATTGCGCCGGTATTAATAATCACATTCGCCCCTAAGAAGGCACGGGCATTGATCACAGCACCTGCCATAATCGTTACACCGGCACCCAGACTTGCCGAGGTTGCTACTGTTGCCTCTGGATGGATGACGCTGACAGGGGTCATTCCCAGGGATAGAGCCATTTCGTACAGTCGACGTCGTGGTTCAACTCTGTCCGTGCTGCCTATCCCAACAAAGAAATGCGTTACCCCGTCATCAGCCAGTGCTGATAGGCAATCATCAGCGCCCAGCACAGGGACACCCAGCACATCATCGCCTCTCCTTCCGGGGGATTGGTCAAGCAAACCAACTACCTTATAACGGTCATCCATGTGCAGGATATCTATTATGACGCTGGCATGTCCTCCCGCACCCAAGCCGATTACCTGAGCCGCCATGATTGCAGTCTATCCTCCCGTAACATTCCAAACCTCTCAAGAAAACCTTTTTGCCCCGGAGACACATTCTTGGAATTGAGGTAGAACTTACGTTTCTATGAAGATTGATCCATTCCGACCAACGGAATGTCATAGAACTTCTTCGTAATCATCTCCTGATCAAGAGCCAAGCTCTGTAAGGTGTCCACAATACGTGATGCCGCACGGCCGTCTCCATAAGGGTTATCCATATCTGAAAGCCCCGAGCTGAAATCCGTAGAGATGGCCTGACGTATTGCCTTTTCAATTGAATGTCGATTCGAAGAAACGTCTATCACGTTTTTGCCGCGCACCCTGCCCTGCTGCCGATTTCCGATATTGACCACCGGTAATTTAAAACTTGCTGCTTCAATGATACCGCTCGAGGAATTTCCTACCATTGCCCTTGAATACTTCATCAAGGAAAGATATCGTCGTGTTCCCAAATTGGCGACAACCTGCGAGCATTTGTGGGATTGTACGAACCGTTGAATAGCTTCAATGATAGCACGACCATTTGTATCCGCATTCGGGTATGTAAAAACGACAGGCAAGTCAGTCGCATCCAGGGCTGCCAACAAATCCGAAAACTGTTCCGGCACTTTGCTGTACTCCAGCGTAACCGGATGATACGTTACCAAGAGTGGCGAAGGCCTCAGCGATACGCCGATCTCCTGCTCAAGTTCCTGACGGCTCAGCAATTCAACTGTCCGCACATTATCCAGTCCGGGAGCCCCGCTGACGATAACACGCCATGGCTCCTCGCCCAACTGTATCACTCGTCTGCGATGGAGTTCCGTTGAAGTGAAGTGTAGGTGACTCATTTTTGTAATGGAATGGCGGATCTTCTCATCTATAGCCCCTTCAGTTAATTCTCCGCCATGAATATGAGCTATGGGGATATTATAGGGTATAGCCGCCACGGCCGCCGAAAGCATTTCAAAACGATCCCCGAGCAGGAGCAGGATATCAGGTCGAAACCGAGAATAAGACTGGGCTAAACCAATAATCCCTAATCCAATCGATTTTGCAATCCCTTCCGGCGTGTCCGATGAGAGCAACATCTCCACCCGCTCATTAATCTCAAAGCCCTCTACCTTAATGTCTTTCTCAGTTCGTCCAAATTCAGGCGACAAATGAGTCCCGGACACAATAAGGTGCAATCTCAATTCCGTCGATGCGTTAATCTTATGTAATACAGGTAGATAAATGCCGTAATCCGAACGCCCAACGGTCACGACGCCTATCGTTCTCATGACAGCATCTCCAGCCTTAATATCGTGCCTTCTTTTACCTCATTTCTCAAAGTGTGTTTGACCACAAAAGAGAGCATATTAGGCGGCAATCCATCTCCAGGACGCCTGATAGCAATCATATCTTCCGTCAACACGGTGCCGGCCGGTAAATCATATGCTGCAAACAGGCTCTTGCGGGCTGACAGGGCCGTGTTTGCCTCGGTGGCTGCCGCCTCCTTGAGGCCGCTTCCCATCGCCGATTCCACAATGCGAATTCCTTTTACAAGAGCTGATAATTCAACAGGTTCAAGTGATGCGCGGTGATCCGGCCCAGGAAGGTTCTTGTCAAGTGTGAAGTGTTTTTCAATCACACATGCCCCCATGGCCACCGCTGCCAGAGCTACCTCGTTACCTGGCGTGTGATCTGAAAATCCTGTTGGCGTCTGAAATGCGTCCTTTATCGTCTTCATCGCCCGTAGATTTGTATCCCCTGGATGGGCCGGATAATTTGAGACGCAGTGCAGTAACAATAGCTGGTTACATCCAGATCTTCTGATTACTCTTACTGCCTCATCCACTTCACTCAGCCGAGACATCCCTGTTGAGAGAATGATAGGTTTTCCTTTTCCTGCAACATGCTCAAGGAAAGGCCAGTTATTAATGTCTCCTGATGAGATTTTAAAGACTGGTACCGCCATATCAGCGAGAAAGTCGGCGCTTTGGTCATCGAATGGTGTAGAAATAAATAGTATGCCTTTGTTCCTGCAATAGGATTGAAGTTCCCGGTATGACTCAGGATGAAGCATTAAACGCTGTAACATCTCCATCTGTGTTTCATCTCTATCGGTGGTTTGAAGCTGATATTCGGCCTTGTTTGCCCCGGGGCTTACTAACTTTTCTGGGTTGAAAGTTTGAAATTTGACGGCATCGGCCCCTGCCCTTTGAGCGACATCGATGAGCAGCTTCGCCATCTCGGTCTTGCCGTTATGGTTCACCCCGGCTTCTGCAATGAAAAAACAGGGGTTCCCATAGCCCACCTTCCTCCCGTCTATGTCAATGCACTGTGACATCCGTACCTTTCATAGTTCCTGGTTTTAATCTAATGGGTCGCCCAGGCTTTTGACTAATGTGCTTGTTAATTTCGACCAAATCAGGGCGGCGCCGGCAAAGATCAACAATACTGCTAAGGGGAAACACCTCACTAGGTCTATACAGGTTTTCGAAAATGCGCGATACTAGTTCGAAATCCTCCGGAGTGTCAACTGTCAGTCTCAATTCGGGCCAGCTTACTTTCGAATCATCAACCTTAAGCACGCCACACGAAAACTCGTCGTGCCCCGTAAAATAACCTCCCCATACTTCGGTATCCCTTTCAGCCTTTATTTCACAGGCCCTGACCATTGCGCGATGACAAAGGACATAAGAAAACGTACCCCATGGCAATCCCAGTGTCTTGCTATAGTCGTAGTTATGCCGTAAATGGAAATGCACCAGACGATCAATATAGATCGGGTCTACAAAAGGGTTATCAGCCGTACAGCTCACAATGACATCGAGTTTAAACTCATCGGCAGCGCTGGTCATCCGCTCAAGAACATCGTCGGGATGCCCGCGAAAACAGCAAACTGATTCCTGAGCTGCTATCTCTTCAAGCGGATCATCCTGGGACGCTGTGGATGTGCAAATAACGATTCTCTGTGGATAGCGCGCCAGTTTTAGTCGATCGAGCATGTGGCAGATCATTGGCCTGCCCATAATTCTCCTGATAACCTTCTTAGGCAAACGGGTGGATTTCAGTCGCGCGGTAATAATTATGCCTGCATTCATGCAACATCTTCCTCCATAATCAGATGATAGGCGGAGATATCTCGTTTGAGTTTTTTTCCAATCAGGCGGCATGACTGATCCGGCGGCAACCCCAATTCGTCACCGCGCAAAAATCGCAGATCATCTTCTGTAACCCGGCTGCCGGCAAGTAAGTCATGATTAACCACAATGCTTTTTTTGGAATACTTCCTGTATCCAAGCTCGTCCTTAGAAAATGCCTTGGGAGTTGAAACGCCCTTTGCCGATTCTATTTCACGCACCATCTCAACAAACACAGAGAACTCATCAGGGTTCAATGCGGCCTCATGATCGACACCTTTAAAAGACCTGTCATGAGTGATGTGCTTTTCAAGGATATCTACCCCCATTCCTACCGCGGCCGCGGGAAGCCAAAAAGCTGCACCAGTCTCCGCATCACTGTGGTCCTGATATCCGAC
>JAXHTA010000317.1:0-4895 GCA_034190285.1 Thermodesulfobacteriota bacterium
AGAGGACAGGATTTTAACTTGATAATTCCCTGTAGCTCGCTGCAGGGTCACCACGAAATTCCCTCTCCACTTTGATACCCCGTAGCTTTCTGCGGGGTAGTTCATTTTTGTGTGCATTTCCAAAAGGCCTGCCGTCCAGGCTATCAATAATACCAACTCTTCGAAGTTTATCTACACCCCCCTGTGCGCGTCCACACCCAGGCAAGTACAACGCGCAGGAAGGCAATCTAAGAGGAATGCGTTCGCTATTTCGGTTCAAACTTCCCTAACACTCCTTAAATAGTGCCCTTTCACATTGGAAACCTTCGCCCATATAACACGCTATACAGTAACCCTGGGTTGCTTCTTCAGTCAACATTTTCGATTCACAATTGCCGCACAAACGCTCCTCTCCGGGTTTCATAGGTCCGTCGCAAGGAACCATGGTCATGGGGCAAAGGTCGATACACCTGCCGCATTCATTGCAGAGTTCGGAAAACATGTCAAATGGAGATTCCACACGGCGATCCTTGCCGCGTCCCACAAAGCCGATCGCCTTTTCCCCAAAACGTCCGGTACAAGCCCTGACACAGCGCCCACACAACACACAGTCGCTGTTCCTGAAAGGATAGCGGACATCTTCTACTCCACAACGAAGGGCAATGTCCTGGATAGCGCGGGAGTTAGGCGCTTCTGTGACAAGAAGTTCTGCGATGTTGCGGCGCAGTTTCCTGATTCTCTCCGTGTTACTCAAAATCTGCATGCCTTCCTGTACAAGCAGTGTGCAGGAAGTTGTGATTTTTGACCGACCATTTTTTATATGCTCAACGATACAGAGGCGGCAGGCGCCGATATCTTCAAGATATGGAACACGGCATAGATGAGGGATGCAGATTCCGTGTCCCAAGGCCGCGTCAAGCACGCTGGACCCTTTCGGCGTACGAATAAATGCACCGTCAATGTTTATAGTCACTTCCTGAACCATATTTCACCTCGTTAATTGATTTGAATTGCGTCAAGTTTACACTCACTCATGCATATCCCACATTTCTGGCATAGATCTAAATTGATTGAGTGAACTTGTTTCTTTTTGCCAACAATTGCATTGTGTGGACACGCCCTCTTACAAACACCGCAGTAATTGCATTTTTCTTCGTCAATTACATAAGTAATTAAAGCCTGGCAAACACCGGCGGGACATTGTTGCTTGTCAATGTGTGTCTCGTATTCATCCCGGAAGTAACGTAACGTTGAGAGTACTGGATTGGCTGCCGTCTTACCCAAACCGCATAGAGAGGTTGTGCTGACCGTATCACCCAATTCTTCCAAAAGTTCGATATGATCAGGAGTTCCTTTACCTTCAGTAATATCAGTGATGATCTCGAGCATTCGGTCTATTCCCAGACGACACGGCACGCATTTTCCACACGACTCGTCCTGTAAAAATGTGAGAAAATATTTCGCCACATCCACCATACATGTGCCTTCGTCCATCACCACCATGCCGCCTGAGCCCACCATCGAGCCTGCTTCGGCAAGGGCATCAAAGTCTACGGGAAGGTTAAATTTGCCAACCGGCAGGCAGCCGCCGGAGGGCCCACCGGTTTGTACCGCTTTAATGGGCTTGCCGTTTGCAGGGCCGCCACCGATATCAAACACAACATTGTTGATGGGTGTGCCCATCTCCACTTCCACAAGCCCTGTATTCTTAATATGGCCGGTGAGTGCGAGAATTTTAGTTCCTTTGCTTTTTTTCGATCCCATTGAAGCGAACCATGATGAACCGTTTTGTATGATTGAAAGAACATTGGCCCATGTTTCAACGTTGTTGAGCGTCGTTGGTTTATGCCAGAGGCCATCAATCACGGTATGCACATCCTTTGGTCTAGGTTCACCGACTTTCCCTTCCAGGGAGGCCATCAGGGCTGTTGATTCACCACAGACGAATGCACCACCGCCACGGGCGATATCAATATCAAACGAGAATGATGATCCCAATATGTTGTCGCCCAAAATCCCAAGCTTCCTGGCTTGCTGCACTGCCACCCGGACATGCTGCACTGCCAGCGGATATTCGTTACGTACGTAAACGTAGCCTTGCTGGGCACCGATTGCTCTTGCGCCGATCATCATTCCCTCGAGAACAAGATGCGGGTTACCTTCCAGCAAGCACCGGTCCATGTATGCTCCAGGATCTCCCTCATCAGCGTTGCAGATGACATATTTTTCATCACCCGGTGCTTCCCGGCACTCGGCCCATTTGCGACCGGTAGGAAAACCACCACCGCCGCGTCCCCTTAACCCTGAATTCTTAATTTCCTGGACTAATGACTCCGGAGGAACTTCAAACAGGATTTTTGCAAGCGCCGAATACCCTCCGATAGCTATATAGTCCTCAATAGAACAAGGATCAACCTGACGGTTTTGAGCCAGCAAATGGCGCTTCTGAGAACGGTAAAAAGGAATTTCAGATTCGGTCTTAATTTTTTTGCCTGAAACCGGGTCGGTGTAAAGTAACCTTTCTATCACCTCGCCGTCACGGATGGTTTTGGAAATGATTTCAGGGGCGTCATCAGGTGATATGTGGCAATAGAATATGTTGCCAGGCTCTATAACCATCAAAGGGCCTTGTTCGCAGAAGCCGTGACACCCGGTTGTTCGGACGCATACGCTTCCTTTCATTCGGTATTTAGCCAGTTCTTTCTTGACCGCATCAATAACGGCTGGAGAGCGTGATGCCTGGCACCCTGTCCCTGAGCATACAACAATCGTTGCATGAAACTTTTCGCGTTTTTTGAGAAGACTGTTTCGCAGAGACTCCAGGTCTTTGATTGTTTTGAGCTTAGAGTTAGACATGGGAGGTCTCCTCCTTGCCAACTTTGTAAAGTGATTTAATTAGCCTACGCAGCTTGCCGGGACCCATGTGATGATGGGTTGATCCGTTTTCAGTAACGATCGGTCCAAGTGCACATGCGCCAAGACAGTTCACATGTTCAATAGTAAACAGCCCATCCTTTGACGTTTCACCAGGTTCAACCCCTATTTGACCCACAGCCTGATTGAGAAGCATTTTTGCACCGCGCACATGACATGCTGTGCCTGTACATATGGTGACCACGTTCTTGCCGCGCGGTTTTAATGCAAAAGCCTTGTAGAATGAGGCGACACTGTAAACTTCCATGAGCGGGACGCCCAGTTCACTTGATATGGCTCTCATGGAATCTTCAGAGACATACCCATAATGATTTTGTACGTCCTGCAGCGCTTCAATGAGCTGATGGGGCTGGCTCCGGTGCCCTTCTAAAAGGCTGGCAATTGTTGGACTTGACATACGCACCTCCTTATGGTTGATCATTTTTCATTGACAAAATTGAAAATATTAGGCAGGGTCAAATAAGTAAATACAATAAAAATGCATCTATAATACATACAAAATATATGCATTAAATATGGTAATTTAATGCATACTAAATGCATATAGAAAATATGCAGAATGTGAATAAGCCTGTGGCAAGAAAAAAAGCTCTTTTACCGCAAACTGCCGGGAAGGATGTTCAATATTTGCCGGAAAACCTTTTTCGTCTCTGGCGAATACCCTTTAACAGCGACATCGAACCCTCGCAACTCATCATTGCGCTTCGTGAACGGATCAAGGAGTTGAACTGCCTATATGGAATAGCACAGCTTGCTGAACGCCATACAGATTCAATTGAAGATTTGTTGGGAGAACTAGTTAACTTTTTACCTTTTTCATGGCATTATCCGGAGATCACATGCGCCAGAATTATGTTCAAAGGAAAGACATACAAAAGCAAGGGATTCAAACTCACAAAGTGGCGGCAGTCTTCACAGATTTATATATATAAGGAACTGGTCGGCGAGGTTACCATAGTGTATTTAGAAGAACGTCCACCGCTGGATGAAGGTCCTTTTCTCAGGGAGGAACGCGTTTTACTTGATGCCCTTGCTGAGAGGATCGGATCTGTGGCAATGAGAATTACTGCTGAAATGGAGTTGCAGGAGACCAACAAGCAGTTAATCCTGGAGAGAAAGGCATTGCAGGAGGCGAACGTAGCGCTTCGCGCAGTTTTGGCAAGAATTGAGGAAGAAAAAGAAGAAATCTATAAGGATTTGCAGGCAAACGTCGACAAAATTCTAATGCCAATTTTGCATGAGTTGGGGTTACATTTACCCCGGGGCCAGAGACAATATGTAGAGCTAATAAGAACCTACCTAGAGGACATCGTATCACCGTTCGTCAACCACTTGTCCAAGACCCATCTTTCTTTAACAGCAACAGAAGTCGCCATCTGTAATATGATTAGAAATGGACTGCAAACTAAAGAAATCGCCCAGGTTAGGGGGGTCTCAATGGGCACAATTAATCGTCACCGGGAACATATCCGGCGTAAGCTCAAGATCACCAACAGCGATATCAATCTTGTGACATACTTGCAATCGAACATGTGGGAGAAAGGTTGAATTGAAGGTGAAGACGGGAAGCGAGACGACCTTAGCCAGCGCCCGAACGAAAACTGTCTTTTTCGCCCATATCTGCGTCAGACACAAGTTTTAATCCTCGAAATACCCAATGTATTCCTGCTGTTAAAATCTTCGTCTTCCTTGATCTGAACGAAAAATCCTGGGCCAAGTTTGCTAAATCTGAAGACGGACATGCACGGCGTTTAGCTTTTGCGGCCTTTATGGTCACTACTCATTTTGCAGTATGTCTTTTCCCTGGCAGAAGGGTTTGTCTAAGTCCAAGACTCCAGCCCTTTCAAGGTGATAACTACTTGTTCTCGGCGACGCTGCGCGTCGCCGAGAATCGCGGTGCTGACTTCGTCAAGTACCTTGTTCCGTCGCGCTCCGCGCGCCAGAACAAGGTACTTGACCGGACACCGTGAACCGCACAATCA
>JAXHTA010000318.1:0-4894 GCA_034190285.1 Thermodesulfobacteriota bacterium
GACTCAGGCAAATGGCCTATTCCCCATAAACGGGATCAGGGCCGGGATATCGAAGAGTATTTACCGCACATAGCCTTCTACCTGAATCCTGATGCCCCTACCCTGCCGCGTGAAGTCTTGGGAAAGACAAGACTGGTTGAAATACCTGACAGCAATTCGGTATTGGAAGGCATCAAGGAATTGAAAGATCTTTATCCAGAGATCATTGTATTAGTGAGGGTGAATCTGGATTCCAATGGCGTACAACGCGCCATTGAACTCGCAAAGGCAGGAGTGGAAACCATCCATGTCGTCGCAGATCCCAACGGCAACGAGATAGGTGCGGCACACCCCAGGTTCATCAAGGATATGATACGTGAAATCCACACTGCCATTATAAAGGACGGCAAGAGAGACGAAGTTACTATCATTGCCGGCGGCGGTATAGCCCTGGCAGAGCACATGGCAAAGGCCGTCATATGCGGCGCTGACCTTGTATCGACCTACCTGCCTTTTATGATAGCCCTGGAATGCCGGCTTTGCGACAGCTGCAGGCCGGGATTTCCATGTCCTGCGCAACTAGGCAGCATCGACTTCAAATACGGGGTGGGCAGGATGAGAAACCTTGTAGCCGCATGGCATTTGCAGTTGATCGAGGTTATGGGCGCAATGGGCATGAGAGAAGCCCGCCGCCTGCGTGGAGATGTGGGTCGCGCGATGTTTTTTGAAGACCTTGAGGAGGAGATTTTTGGAGCACTTTTCGGTTCAAGAAAAAAGGCTTGAGGACCTTTTACCAGAGAACACTATCAGGACTCGTGTTCCGCAGATTGAGGTCAAAAGAGACATTAAGCCCGCGCCTTCGCGATACCGTAATGAGATCGCCAAGTATATCATTTTCCGCAGTGATGATTGCATAAGGTGCGGCAAATGCGCTGAAGTCTGCCCGCATAATGTTCACGTCCTGAAGCCGGGATACAAGTATTTCGCCATGCCCAGAAGCGACAGGTGCGTCGGTGTCTCGTGCGAAAAAACTGACCATTTTTGTGTGGCTGTATGCCCTAAAGGCGCTCTGAGGCTGGTTGAAAACCCCATGATGAAGGCCTTAGGGGATCACCGCTGGACAGAGGACATGATTCTGGCCACATGGAAAATGGCCGAAACGGGTGACTTGCCCCTCGAAGAATACGGATATATTTACCAGTACGGAGACTCCGGTGGAGGATTTGATCGCATCAGGTTCAAGTTCCCTGAAAAACCTCCCCGGGAGATTAATGAAGAGGAGGTAGACACGAGCATCCTGTTAAACCGCCGTAATGACGGACGCCCTCGTATCAGGATAGACGTTCCGTGGTACGGCGGCGGTATGTCTTTCGGATCCGTCAGCAATGCAACCCAGCTGGCAAAGGTCCGCGCTGCTGTTGCCTGGAACACCTTCTCCTGCACCGGCGAGGGGGGATACATGGAGCGCATGAGGCCATATGACGACCACATGATTACACAGGTTGCAACCGGTCTCTTTGGTGTGCGCGAAGAGACAATCCAGCGCGTGCCGATTGTTGAATTCAAATACGCCCAGGGCGCCAAACCAGGCCTGGGTGGGCATCTCCTGGGAGACAAGAACACACCGACCGTAGCGCTAATGCGGGAGGCGGTCGTGGGGATTCCCCTATTCTCTCCATTCCCGTTTCACAGCGTCTATTCTATCGAAGATCATATGAAGCATCTCGACTGGATCAAACACATCAACCGCCGCGCTCTGTTGTCCACTAAAGTGTCTACTCCTACTGATGTGGACATGGTGGCGGTAGGGAGCTACTCTGCTGGCACCCACATTGTCCACCTGGACGGCGGTTACGGCGGCACGGGGGCCGCACCCGACATTGCAAAGAAGAACATAGCGATGCCCATCGAATATGCCATATCCAAGGTTCACAGGTTTTTGACGGCCGAGGGCGCTCGTGACAAGGTCGTCTTGATTGCGAGTGGTGGAATACGTACTGCCCATGACATAGCAAAGTCCATTGCCCTTGGAGCGGACGGTATTGTGACCGGAACATCGGAATTGATAGCCCTCGGCTGCGTCCGGTGTTCACGGTGCGAAAGCGGGCGAGGCTGTCCCAGGGGCATTGCAACAACGGACGCCCAACTCACAAAACAGATGGGTGTCGATTGGGGCTCACAGCGTATCATCAACCTCTATAATGCCTGGCGCAAAGAGCTTGTCGGGATTCTAAAAAGATTCGGCATGAGTAGCATAAGCGAGTTGTGCGGCCGCACCGATCTGCTGACGCATCTGGATTTTGAAGGAAAATAGTCGTTGGTTCTCTAAAAGCCCGGGAAGACAAAAGGGCCATGCGGGTATCTTTTTTGAAGGCCGCAACATAAATCCTTACTTCGCACGTTGAATGGCCCCTAAAAAGAAGAATATGCCCTGACTCTTTGAGAGGCTGCAAATAGTCAAAGCCTGGATTCATTCATCGATACTGCTTCGGATCTATACAGTATTTTTTTACCTTATACCCAAAAACCCGCTCCGTAGTCTTCATGGCCTCTGCCGCTTGCCTCATGTTCCCGCGGCTGGTCTTCAAGGCATCTATCAACAGTTCTTTTTCAAACCTTCCCACAGCCTCTTCAAAGGATTGGGCCTGGTGGGTCCCCGTGTCCTTGGCTGTTTGAAGTGTGGGCGGCAGGTGGTAGCTGTGAATAACACGGTCGTCGCAGAGGAGGACGGCCCTTTCCATGCAGTTTTCCAGCTCTCTGACGTTTCCGGGCCAGTGATATTGCGTCAGTGCATCAATTGCGGGAGTGGAAATTCTCTTTATGTCCTTGTTATACTCGCCGGCAAATTTCTCAAGAAAGTAGTCAGCCAATAATAGCAGGTCGGCCTCCCTCTCCCTTAATGCCGGCAGGTATATGGGGTAGACATTGAGCCGATAAAACAGATCTTCTCTGAAATCGCCCGTTTCAACAGATCTGGCCAAATCCAGGTTGGTCGCCGCAATGAGTCTAATGTCCACTTCCCTGACCTTAGTTCCTCCCAGTCTTTCAAGTTCCTTCTCCTGGAGGACCCTCAAGAGTTTCCCCTGGCTTTCCAGCGCAAGAGAACCTATCTCGTCCAGGAATATGGTTCCCCCGTCGGCTAGTTCGAATTTGCCTGCTTTCTGGCGATTGGCCCCGGTAAAGGCCCCTTCTTCATAGCCGAAAAGCTCCGCCTCTACGAGGTTTGAAGGCAATGCGGCGCAGTTGACCTTTACCAAGCGTTTTCTTGTGCGAAGACTGTTGTAATGGATGGCATTGGCTACCAGTTCCTTCCCGGTCCCGCTCTCTCCTAACAATAGTACATTGGCATTGCTCTTTGCGACCTGTGTGATCAAATGAAACACTTCCTGCATCTTGCGGCTGTTGCCGATAATACTGGAGAAGCTGTACTTCCGGTCGATCTCCATCCTGAGCCGTGTATTCTCCTCTCTTAGTTGATCCTTTTCCCTGTTGATCTTATCTAGCAAGGCCACCTTCTGGACAATAAGACTGCTGATTACGGTCAAAAGTCTTACGTCTTCTTCGAGGGAAGATGATTCCTCAAAGATGCGATCTACACTGAAGGCCCCAATTACCCTCTGACCGTCCTTTATAGGCACGCATATAAAGGATATCTTTGATTTGTCGATTTGGCTTCTGCCCCTGGTTCTGTCTAAAAAGAGCGGCTCGTCATCGATGCGGGGCACCGCCATCGGTCGCCCGGATTCAATGACACGACCTGTTACGCCTTCGCCCAATTTATAACGTCCTTTTGTCTTCGCCCGTGATGAGATACCATGCGCCACTTCAATATGGATTTCAGAGGTCTCTGGATCTAGGAGAGTAATCGAGCCCCTGTTCATGCGCAGGTTCTCCGATAACAGATCAAGAACCTTGTAAAGGGACTTCCTAAGATCAAGGGCCGCGTGGATAGCCTTTGTAATCTCATAAAGGCAGGCGATCTCATCCGGCTTGGGTTTGGGTTTTTTTGAAGCCATCAGCAAAAGACCTTCTTCATTTGTAACTAGTGTCTGATTGAAGATACAAAAATGTAGTGACTTTTTCAAGAGACTATTTGACAATCTTGTGATCGAACCCAGTTCCACAAAAGAGACCCCCATAAATCGTAATAGCTAAATATCTGGGGGCTTTCATTCCCACCCCTACCCTCCCCCTTCAAGGGTGAGGGAGGGTTTAAATGATTTCACTCAATTAATCCCCTCTCCCGTAAGTTCTCAAAAAGTCCGGGAATACAAAAGGGCCATGTGGGTCTCTTTTTTAAAGGCCGCAACACAAATTCTTACGCCGCACGTTCACGCCCCCTGGCTAAATGGACTACTCCGCAGCAAGCTACGGGATATCAAAATGGAAAATACTTTATTTGAACCCCCTCACCCTATCCCTCTCCCTCTGAAAGGTGGAGAGGGAATTTCGTGGTGACCCTGCAGCGAGCTACAGGGAATTATCAAGTTAAATACTACATCAGTACAGGCGGAAAGGGCGGCCGCTTATTTAGTGGGCCTCCTATGGGGCTGTCCTCGGATGAATTTTACGGCAACACCGCCGTTCCATGAAATGAGGCAAAACTTTGCGGCCTTTAAAAAAGAGACCCACATGGCCCTTGGATAGGAGGATATAACCGGACTTTTTGAGAGGTTACCCTCTCTTCTCTTGGGGAGAGGGCCAGTCTGTAACAAACTTACATTTGTTTCAAAGGGCCAAAGCGTTACCCTGGGGCCTTATGGGAAGGCGCCAATTTTGTCTATTTTATCTTATTACCTTACAAAATTGTTGTCAATTTGTGACCTACTCAATCCATTAATCATGTCACTGACTGATATTAGGTCCCGGGATGAAATGCCTTTTTCGGGCATACCTGCGTTGACCTACGATCTCA
>JAXHTA010000319.1:0-4872 GCA_034190285.1 Thermodesulfobacteriota bacterium
GCTGGCCGACTTCTTCGGCGGATATCCTGTAGATTATCGGGGTCGAACCGCTGGACGCGCAAAAAACACAAATATTCATACTGCTACCTATGGGATTATTGGTAGAAATATAGTGAATTGAGTGTCCCCGGCCTTGAATCCCGAGAGATAACGCCTGCTTTCGGGCCTAACAATCCATGCCGTATCAATAGCACTCAACCCCAGGGCTTTCCTCAATAAGGCCACCCTTTTGCGAAAAACCGATCTGTCAATAGTATTACCTGTGATACCGTCCGTCATAGAAATCTCTGGCTAATGTATATCTCAAAGAAATTCTGTAAATTCACAAGAAATCGGGGGATATTCCCCTATCCACGAATTACGCAGGTCTCATTCCCAAAGGCCGAAAGTCTTGCCCTATTTCGGAAAACCTCGGTGTGGCCGCAAAAATCATCTCTGTCTTCCCGGATTTTTTGAGTACTTACAGGATACTGCAACATTTTAGCAGAATCACTGGGCGATTGCAATTCCAGCAAATTCCTTCCCAAAGTGGAGCCGAATTCGGGAACTGAGCAACCCTCGTCTTGTAGACGAGGGTTGCTCAGTATATGCTCCAAGTCTGTAAAGTCGAATAATCCGGTAACCATAGCCTTTTCTTCGCCTGAAGGCGAGGAGTTTCCACCATCCCCGAGAGAGACACTAACCCTTTCGTTCTTTGACCTTGCCCATGATCTCGCATTCACGGACGACCTTCCAGAAAAAATACCAGGATATTTTCATAAAATCGGATTTGCCGGATGCGTTCCTGTATCTCTGTGGATTTCAGCATGATGCCGTATTGACAGAATCAGTGGCAGCTGTTAGTAGATGTTTAGAGGTAGACATGAGAAAAATTGCCGGTCTTGACATGAACCAGGGAAGAATAATCGAATACATTGATGGTGGAAGGTTTGTCTGCGCGCTGTGTTTGCAGGATAAGGGCAACAAGCTGCACCTTTTGACGTCTTCAAAACGCGAGGTTAACCTTTCACCAAAAAGGGCAATACTCATATCGAAATTTGTCATTGACACGTTAAGGCCCAGGGAGGACCTATTAGAGAGGCTGGAGCAGATAGAAGAGCATAGAAACAGGCTGAAAAACCAAATCAACGTCAAGGAACTATGGGAGCTGATCAGAGATGAAAAGGAAAGCCTGAGTCACAGTTATCTCGCCCAATTAGTTTTCGGTCAAACCATTACGGACGACCATCTCTCGGCCCTTGCGCGTGCGCTGTTCGAAGACCGACTGCATTTCAAGATGAAAGACGGCTGCTTTTTGCCGAACTCCGAGGAGAAAGTCGACCAGATTGAAAAACAAATAGAGGAAGAGGCCCTAAGAGAGGAAAGGCTGAACCAGGGAAGTGCTTGGCTTAAAGACATACAGCTGGGTAAGAAAACTGAGGACCCACCCTGCAGAGAGGATATAATTAATCTGCTTGTCCAGCTTGCACTCTATGGAAACGAGGCATCTTTCTTTAAGTACGGGAAGGAGATGCTCTCAAGAGCCGGTATATCAAATATTCAGGAGACCAGGCATTTGCTCGTCAGGCTGGGCATCTGGGAAGAAGATGAGAATACGGACTTGATCCGGTTAGGTGTTGAGAACTCCTTCACAAAGAGACAATTAAGCGAGTCAGCCCGCTTGGCCGGTGCTGGAATAGGCTTTGAGGGTCGCGAGGACTTAAGGGACCTGGCCAGCATCACCATAGATGGCCCGCTCACCCGCGATTACGACGATGCCGTGAGCCTTGAAATGGTTGGTGATATTACGCATCTCGGCATACATATTGCTGACGTGGCAGCAAGCATCTCACAGGACAGCATCCTTGACCGGGAGGCGAGAGATCGGGCATCCTCTATCTATCTGGCCCGCAGACAGATACCCATGATTCCCAATAGGTTATCCCAGGATACTCTGAGCTTGAAACAGGGAGAGGATCGGCAGGCCATTTCACTCTTGGCCAGTTTTGAGAAGAACGGTGAGCTAATTGAGTACAGGGTTGTGCCAAGTGTAATCAGGGTCCGGCAGAAACTGACTTATGAGGAAGTCGACGAAACTTTGAGTACAGAAGGCCTGGCCGCCCAGACCCGGCCGACTTCAAACAATCCGAATCTGCGGGAGTCAGAAGGACCCGCTGGCATGCTCCAACGAATGTACCAGATAAGCCATCATTTTCGCAGCCAAAGGATAAACCAAGGCGCCCTCCTCCTTTCATTGCCTGAATCCCAGGTGCAGTTCAATGCAGATTCATCCCTATCCCTTAAATTGGTTGATCAGGATACGCCCTCGCGAATAATCGTGTCCGAAATCATGATTTTTTATAACTGGTTGGCAGCCAAGTTCTGCAGAGATAATCAGATTCCAGTCCTCTTCAGGACACAGGAAGAGCCCGGCGAGAGATTTTCTGCTGATGAAGCAGGATACCTTTATTATGTCTTTCAACAGCGCAGGAAGCTCAAGCCCCTGCAAATACATACAGTCCCAGGCCCCCACAGCGGATTGGGGCTGGAAGTCTATACTCAGGCAACCTCTCCCATACGAAGATACCTTGATATTGTGGTTCAGCGCCAGATCAAGAATTTTCTTATGGGAATGGATCCGGTTTACGACAAGACAAGACTGGAAGAGATCGGAACATTTGTTTCACCGGTAATAAAAAATCTTGAAAAAGTGAAACGAAACCGGCTGCGTTACTGGACCCTCAAATTTCTCAGCCAGCATCTGGGGGAAACATACAGGGCCTTCGTCCTAGACGAGCTTAAGAGCAAGTATCGCTTAGTCCTGAAGGATATCCTTCTCGTGGCGGAAATAAAGCGGCAAAGCGGCATAATTCTCAATCGGGGCGAGGAGATATTGGTCGAAGTGAAAAAGGTTGACCCATGGGATGATCTACTCAAATTGACATATGCCGAGGTATGATAGGGCTGAGAAGAGTCAGGGTCCACCTGTCAAATTCGATTCTCTCTTAGTTCTTTGAGGCAATAATGGGTGCCTCGCCAATAGATGCCCTGGTTTATAAGCGTGGTTAGGGTTGATCGCCAGACAATGTAGACTATGATAAGGCACCCGATCGGGAGACCCAGGGCATACCACGGGCTCTTGTTGTGCATATGCGCTGTAAATCCAAAGGCACAATAGAATATGAGAATAATCGCCCCATTCAGGGCCTGGGTTACTCCGTTTGTCAAGAATGCGCCGATGAAAGGCCAAATGTCCAGGACAAGCATCGCTAATGTTATTACTGCTATTGAAAAGATATTATATTCATAAACGGCAAACGTGTTCTTCATGAGTCCGTTAATCATATCCCTGACCGAAGGATACCACTCCAGCCACACCATATCGATCCCTGACAGATAATCCTGTCGAAATCCTCGTTTTTTGAGCAGTTTTCCCAGCTTAACATCATCATCGGGACGCATGGCAATCACTTCCAGGGTGCCGCTGTTCCAATAGGCCTCGGTGCGCATCAAATTGAATGCGCCTATTCCAATGAAACGCTTACTCTTCGGGTTTTTCGCTTTCCATGGTTTCATTAAGGTTCCAAAGAAGGTAATGAACACAACAGTCAACATATTCAACAAAACGCCGTGTTGTCTGATCTCCGGACCAATTGCCAAATGGTCCAAATGGTTTTCCTGCACATAACGAACTGCCCGGTTAAGGACGGCAGGGTCAAACATTATGTCCGCATCCGTAAACAGCAGGTACTCTCCCTTTGCCTGCCTGGCACCAAAATGCAGAGCATGGTTTTTTCCGAGCCATCCTGAGGGCAGATCCTCAATATGATACACATGCAGTGCAGGATTTTGCCGGGCCATCTTTCCTAATATCTCAGCAGTTCTGTCCGTAGAGCGATCATTGATCACCAGGATCTCTTTATTCTTGTATTCCAAGGAAAGGACAGTCGTAAGCGCTTGTTCAATATCTCTCTCTTCATTCAAGGCGGGAATGACAATGGAAACTTCCGGCAAGTCGTCGGTAAAGGGGAGAGAAATATCCTTTAACCTTTGAATATTTCTTCCGCCAAGGTAGAATTCACTACCCCACAGGACAATGACTATCAGGCTGATGAGCGATAGGTAGAACAAAAAATCCACGGTACCTCCCAAGGAATTATCCCGGTTGTACATGAAATGGCGTGTCGATAAGAATCCACATGCCTCATCCTCAAAAAATTGTAACGCTTTAGCCCTTTGAAACGCAAGTTTCCAAAAAGTCCGGGAATACAAAAGGGCCATGTGGGTCTCTTTTTTGAAGGCTGCAACATGAATTCTTACGCCGCACGTTCACGCCTCCTGGCTAATTAAATACTACCTCAGTACAGGCGGAAAGGGCGGCCGCTTATTGAGTGGGCCTCCTGTGGGGCTGTCCTCGGATGAATTTTACGGCAACACCGCCGTTCCGTGAAATGAGGCAAACTTTGCGGCCTTTAAAAAAGAAACCCACATGGCCCTTGGATAGGAGGATATACCCTGACTTTTTGAGAAGTTACTTTGAAACAAATGTAAGCTTGTTACGGGCCCGTGGGGTCAAAGCGCCTTATTTTCAAGAGGCTCAATTCTCATGAACTGCGGGATGATGAACTTGCAAGCCATGCGGCATTCATAACAGACCGAGCAGACCTTCGCAATGGTAACTGTGATATCTCATCTGTTTGCTTAGAGCATCTTCCCTTTACTGCAAGATGGTACAGGGTTTGCCGCCTTGACACACTTTTGCGCTTTGCCTATACCCTATAGTTGCATAAAAACCCGACAAAATAAGTAGTAAAGGGCTTGCGGAACCCCATGGATAAAGGTTATAATGAACTACTACAACACAAAAAACCTTATATCCAGGAGGTCACCGCA
>JAXHTA010000032.1:0-14901 GCA_034190285.1 Thermodesulfobacteriota bacterium
ATTATTTGCCGTGTCCTCAATTATTTCAAAATTAGTCGGTTGAAATTTGCGTTTTCAGGTTTTCAACACTCAAAAAGGGTTTTCCGGAAATCCCCATTTGGGAGCTTCATTGTCCAACAATGCTTTTAACCGGATAGCAGAGATCATGAAGTCGAGTACGTACGTAGCTGGTGCCTTTGATTTGGGATTTGACAGCCGGAGATGGTTTTTCAGTTTAACGGCAGCAGTCGCCTCCATGCGCTCACGGATCACCAGAACACCTTTTGGCGACCAGGCGATTTTCATTAAGCGCAGTTATTTTGAAAGGATAGGAGGATTCTGTGATATCCCTCTGATGGAAGATATTGAACTCATGAAAAGGATCAAGAAGAAAGGAGATGCAATCCGTATCATACCTCTCAAGGTAACAACCTCGGCCCGGAAATGGGAAAAGGAAGGGATAATATTGACGACCCTGAGGAATTGGCTGCTCCAGTTTCTCTATTTTCTCGGCGTTTCGCCGGAAAAACTGGTTCGCTATTACTACAGAGAGGAGGAATTATGAATAGTTTCTGGGAAGGAAAGGACCTACGCAAGAATGAAATCAATGTTGTTCAGATTAATATGGGAAACCTCTGCAATCTCGCCTGTAGGCATTGTCATGTGGGAGCATCGCCTGCTGGCTCAGATAATATGGACAGGGAAACCGCGGAAAAGATAAGTCAGAAGCTTAGAGGGCTTAGTGTGCGAAGGGTAGAGTTTACGGGTGGTGAGCCAATTCTAAACCCCAATCTAGCATACTTTATAGAAGAACTTTCCGGCCTCAAGGAAGTTGTTGTCCGCACGAATCTCGTGTCCATGGATATGCCGGAGTACCATGATCTTATAAGGTTGTTCAAGCAAAACGATATTGTCCTGGCCGGCTCTCTTCCGTCTCCGTTCAGGAAGGCCACGGACTCTCAGAGGGGAGAGGGGGTTTTTGAGAAAAGCCTCAGGGTCTTGAAGCGGTTGAATCATGAAGGATATGGCTGTAATGGTCTAAAACTGGATTTGGTTTACAATCCTACGGGGGATTACCTGCCTACTGAGAATTTACAGCTGGAGTCGGACTATCGGCATATCCTGCGGGATTCCTACGGCGTTTCCTTTAATGATCTGATAACCATGGTAAACGTGCCCATAAGGCGGTTTAGAAGTCATCTGGAGAAAAACGGTACTCTTACGGTATACGAGAAGGAGCTGAAAGAGCAATATAATCCGGCCACCCTTGATCTAATTATGTGCCGAAGTCTCCTGTCTGTAGACTATCAGGGTTATGTTTATGATTGTGACTTCAACCTTGCTGTCGGGAAGAGGATCAAGGGGTGCGAAAACTCGAGGTTGTGGGAGATCGATTTTGACAACTTCGACGCCAGTATCGGGTTTGGAGACTATTGTTATGCCTGCACAGTAAACAGGGGAAGCAGTTGTCATGGAACCCTGATAAAGGATGGATTCGATGTCAAAAAAAACGTAATGACTTATTACGGGGAGACCCTTGGTTCATCACAGGATTTGCATACGAATGCCTGCTGTACAACAGATTTTGTCCCTGAACATGTGAGGGAGGGCTTGAGATATGTCAACGATGAGATAAAGGCCAAGTACTATGGCTGCGGATCACCTATTCCCCAGTGCATTGAGGGCCTGAAGGTCTTGGATGTAGGATGCGGAACTGGAAGGGACGTCTATATCCTCTCCCATCTAACAGGTGAGAGCGGCTTTGCCTGGGGCATCGATATGACAGAAAATCAACTTGATGTAGCAAGGAAATATATTGATGAGCAGATGGATATATTCGGCTATTCAAATAAGAATGTGGGATTCATACTGGACTATATAGAGAATTTGGAAGACCACTTTGAGGAGGAGTCTCTGGATCTGATTATCTCTAACTGCGTGATAAATCTTGTGGAGGATAAAGAGTTAGTCTTCCAAAGTATATTCAACATCCTGAAGACTGGCGGGGAATTTTACTTTGCCGATGTATATGCTGACCGGCGTGCGCCGGAGCATATCATGAAAAACGATATCTTGTATGGAGAATGCCTGGGCGGCGCGCTCTACTATAATGACTTTAAGCGTATTGCCAAAAAAGTGGGCTTTATAGACCCTAGGGTGGTAAGTGATCGCAAGATAGATGTCAGTAACCCTCAGATAGAAAAGCTGGTTGAGAATATCACCTTCAATTCCATCACACATCGCCTGTGGAAGTTAGAGGGCCTTGAGGATGCATGCGAGGACTACGGGCACATTGCAGTCTACCGTGGTGGCATCCCATCTTCTCCATTTAGATTTGAACTGGATAGGGAGCACATCTTCTATAAGAACAGGCCTGTTCGCGTGTGCGGGAACACATCAAGAATGCTTGAGGAGACCCGTTTTGGGAGTTTTTTTGAAATCATTGGAGACTTTTCGGAGCATTTCGGAGAGTTTGAGGATTGCGGCAGAGCATCCCGTGAATGGACTGAAGGCGTTGATTCCCGGAGGACATGCTGTTAGTGACGAAAGACAAAGCCGTTATCCTTTTCCTGAAAGACCCTGAAAGAGGGGCCGTGAAGACCAGGCTAGCAAACAGGCTGGGAGACGGATTCACTTTTGAACTCTACAAGCGATTTATCGCCGATATGCTGGAAATCTGTGAGATGACCAATGAAGATATCTTTATTGCATGCTTTTATGGCAGCCATAAAGAGGGGGACTTTTTGAGGGAAAAAGGATATCCAATCCTTCCTCAGAGGGGCCCTGATATCGGCATACGAATGTGCAATGCGTTCCGTGATGTCGGATCACATGGATATAGGAGGCTTGCGTTAATCGGAAGCGATATGCCAGATCTTCCCCACACTTATCTGGAACGAGGATTCCAGAAGCTGGAAGAACGGGATATCGTTTTCGGGCCCAGCCTTGACGGAGGGTACTACATGATTGCTTTGGGCAGCGACAACATTGATTGTTCGATATTCGACGACGTGCCCTGGAGTACATCAAGGGCGCTGGAATGCACCATCGACAATGCAAAGAGAAAAGGCATGAATTGTCATTTGTTGCCATTGTGGAGCGATATTGATGAGATAGATGACTTGCGACGGTTTTATGAACGAAATAGAGATAGAGGAGATATTTCCCATACCATGTCTTTGCTCCTGCAAAACGAGGAACTCCTATATGATTAAACATTCATGGAGTCTTCCAACTGGTATGAGGTCATCACCCCTGTCCGGGGATAGTGCGGCGTGCTTTGAACAGTCTATGATACGCGTTTGCCAGTAGAACTCCCTGTGGCTCGAAATACCTTGTTTTCATAAGACTTTAATAATCTAGCCTTTTGAAAACAAGGCGCTTTGATTTCGTGGCCAACCCGCCGTTCAATAAGATGATGATGTTTTACGGCTTTGCCAAAAGAGACCACCACAAATCTGCAACAGGCTTACGTTTATTTCAATGGGCTAAAGAGTTACATAAAATCAAATTCTTACAAAGGAGGTCTAAAATGGAACAAATGGTGAAGATATACACCACGTCAACATGACCCTACTGCAAAAAGGCGAAAGAGTTTCTTTCCGCAAAAGGAATCGAATATGAGGCCTATGACGTCGCTGCGGACAGCAAGGCTCTCAAAGAGATGAGAAAGATTTCGGGAGGTGCCACCAGGGTGCCAGTGATATCTGTCTGCGGCGAGGTGATGGTCGGCTTTGACAGTGATCATCTGGAAAAGGCATTGAGTTGTCTTGAGAGCCGTCAGCCTGAATAACTTGACCGTTAACAATTATAAGGAGTCCAGGCATGAATCCCACTGTATTGCATAAGATCAGCTATGGCCTTTACCTAGTAACTTCATTAAAGGGAGACAAGCTGAACGGGCAGACCGCGAACGCCGTTTTTCAGGTGACGTCTGACCCGCCTAGCATTGCTATCGGCATCAATAAACAGAATCTTACCCATGAATTCATCTCTTCCAGCAATGTCTTCGGCGTCTCCATTCTTGGCCAGGATGCGCCCCTGAATCTGATAGGCCGGTTTGGGTTCAAGTCGGGAAGAGATGTTGACAAATTCGACGGTCTGAATTACCGGAAAGGAGCAACCGGTGTCCCGGTGGTCTTGGATAACACACTGGCCTATCTCGAGGCGAAGGTTATCAATCAACTGGAGCTTATGACCCATACGCTTTTTGTCGGTGAAATGGTAGCGGCCGAGGTCGTAAAAGACGGGGAACCCATGACCTATGCCTATTATCATCAGATAAAAAGGGGTACGACCCCTAAGACCGCTCCAACATTTATTCCAGAAGTAAAAAAAGCTGCGTTATTACCCAAATACCACTGCAACGTATGCAGTTATGTTTATGATCCCGAAAAAGGAGAGCCAGATAGTGGTGTGGAGCCCGGGACGGCCTTTGAAGATCTGCCGGACGACTGGGTGTGCCCGATCTGCGGAGCGGATAAAGAAATGTTTGAGTCCTCATAAGGACAGGCATTTCACATCTGTGACCGGCCAGGCAGGCCGTGGACATTTGGGCCGAAGGCCACAAAATCCGCGGCACATCGAGCGAAGGTCTCGACAAATAACAGATTGACATCATTGTAAGAATTTAGCATTTTAGAAATAAGGCCCACGGGTCAGTAACCAGTTTGCATTTGTCTTAAAGTGAGGTGTTACAAATTATTTGGTTCTAGAACGAAAACGTCTGGGTTGCGTTCTGAAACCATTCATGTTCAAATCTAGAGCAGCCTTAGAGGCCCCAAGGATGGATATGAGAGACTTAAAGGTTCAAATGACTGAAAGTGAACTCCTCAAGATGTACCATAATATGGTCCTGATCCGGGAGTTTGAAGAGAGGACGGCGGAGATGTATGCCAGAGGTAAAATCACTGGGTTCTGCCACCTCTACATAGGAGAGGAAGCCGTCGCTGTTGGGGCTATAAGCGCCCTTAACCAAGACGATTATGTGGTCAGTTCCTACCGGGATCACGGACACTGTCTTGTAAAAGGTTCAGGCCCTTCTGAGGTCATGGCCGAACTGTTTGGCCGTGCCACCGGAGTATGCAAAGGCAAAGGGGGATCAATGCACCTGTTCGATTTTGAAAGGGGCTTCTTGGGCGGATATGCCATTGTTGCAGGAGGCATCCCGATTGCCGTTGGTGTTGGACAGGCCATCAAATACAGGAAAGAAGACAAGGTTGTCGCATGTTTTTTTGGCGATGGAGCCACCAATGCAGGGGCCTTTTATGAGTCCCTGAATATGGCCAAGATATGGTCTATCCCGGTGATTTTCATCTGCGAGAACAATTTTTATGGCATCGGGACGTATGTTGACTGGGCATCCTCTGCAAAGAATCTGTATAAGAAGTCCGAGGCCTTTGAAATTCCATCAGAGCAGGTAAACGGAATGGATGTAATGGCTGTGTGGGAGGCGACAAAGAGGGCCTCAGCGGCAGCGCGGCAGGGAAAAGGCCCTTACTTTATCGAGGCATTGACATATCGATTTCGGGGACATTCCATGTCGGATCCGGCAGATTATCGGCCGCGGAGGGAAGAGAAACTCTGGAAGGAACGGGATCCCATCCCGTCTTTCGCCAGGACACTGGTAGACGAAGGAATCGTCGATCCGGAGAGATTAAAAGCGATCAAAGAAGAGGTGGTAGAGGAGGTGGAGGAAGCGGTTCAGTTCGCCGATAGAAGTCCCTGGCCGGAATCCATTGAGCTTATGAAGGATGTCTATTCTGAAAGAGAAGGAGAAGAGATATGAAAGAGGTCCTGGTAAAATATATGAAAAACCTCCAGCAGGAGGCCAAAGCGGGGCCGCACCGCCTGATAATTGACGAGCCAAAGGAATTCGGCGGAGACGGGGAGGGGCCGGATCCCTATGATTTCCTCCTTGCCGGCCTGGGGGGGTGCACGGCCATGACCATCTTGAGTTATGCAAGGAGAAAGGACATGCCCTTGGAAGGAATACAGATCAAGCTGACGCACGAGAAGGTCCATGCCGCCGACTGTGAGAGTTGCATGACCAGGGAAGGAAAGCTTGATCAGATTACAAAGACTATCTATTTTCAGGGGCAATTGAGTGATGAAGAAAAGGAAACTCTTATGGGCATCGCAAGGCGCTGCCCCGTCCACAAGACCTTGACCACCGAAAATATAGTCATTGACAGGTTAGGGGGGTAGCAATGGCGGAGCTTACCTATCGAGAGGCCCTAAATCAGGCCCTGAGAGAGGAAATGGAAAGGGATCCCACTGTGTTTGTCACAGGTGAAGATGTAGCCTTTTATGGAGGGTCTTTTAAGGTGACGGACGGACTTCTGGCCCAGTTTGGTGATCAAAGGGTCATTGATACCCCAATAGCTGAAGGCTCCATAGTGGGAATGGCTATAGGAGCTGCCATGGTAGGGCTCCGTCCGGTAGTAGAACTGATGACAGTCAATTTTGCCCTTTTGGCAATGGATCAGATCGTCAACCACGCTGCCAAGGTCAGATATATGTTCGGAGGGAATGTCAGAGTCCCGCTTGTAATCCGCGCCCCCGGCGGCGGAGGGCAACAGTTGGCCGCTCAGCATTCCCAATCCCTGGAATCCTATTTTTTACATTGCCCTGGACTAAAGGTTGTATGCCCAGCCTTTCCCTCAGATGCAAAGGGCCTTTTAAAAGAGGCGATCAGGGATGATGATCCCGTAGTGTTCTTGGAACACGAAGCCCTTTACGGGTCAAAGGGCGAAGTCCCTGAAGAAAATCATATCACCCCTCTTGGCAGAGGTAAGGTGATTAGAGAAGGGAAGGACATCACAATCATCGCTTACTCCCGAACGGCACTCCTGTCTCTTAACGTTGCCCTGGATCTGGAAAAAGAGGGGATCAATGCAGAGGTAATTGACTTAAGGAGTCTTAATCCACTTGATTATGGTCTCATTACAGATTCAGTGAAAAAGACGGGTAGGGCGGTGGTCATTGAAGAGGACTGGAAGACCGGCGGTGTGGGAGGTGAGCTTGTCAGTATTATCATGGAGAACTGCTTTGACTATCTGGATGGGCCGGTGAAAAGAGTAGCGGCGAAAGATGTACCCATGCCATATGCCAGAAATCTGGAAAAGATAGCTATCCCGCAGGAGGATGATATCAAAACCGTTGTAATGGAATTATTGCAGTAAGGAGGGTTTCCCATGGCCGTTGAAATAGTCATGCCTAAGTTGAGCGATACGATGGAGGAGGGAAAGATACTGCGCTGGCTAAAAAAAGAAGGAGATTATGTGACCAAGGGCGAAGTTGTCGCCGAGATAGAAACAGACAAGGCGGACATGGAACTGGAAGCCTTCTCCTCAGGGATATTGAGCAAGATCTTTTTCAAGGAGGGGGAAACGGTTCGTGTCGGAGCAGTCATAGCCCTTCTGGGGGAGGGGGGAGGAGGTGTTTCCACTGAAGAAAAGCCTCGCTCCGTTGCAGGAGAGCCTGTTTCTCCCCCTGATAAACCTCCTGTCGTGTTTGTAGCTGAGACCGACGGGGAACCTTGCTGCACTGTTCCCCTCGACGACGAAGAAGAAGCGCCGGCAGCGGAAATCAAAAAAGAGGCACCCAAGGTTTCTCCGGCGGCTCGGAAGCTGATAGAAGAGAAGGGAATTGATACTGTACGACTAAAAGGGAGCGGTCCGGAGGGAAGGATAGGCAAAAAGGATGTTGAGAAATATCTGAAAGAGGCAACGGAAGCGACAGCAACCACCCAGACACCCCCTCCAGTAGAGTCGGGCGCGAAAGAAGCCACGGAGGATTCTGTTGAGCTTTCAAGAATGAGGGCTACTATCGCCCGAAGGATGACAAAGAGCAAGCAGACAATCCCCCATTTCTATGTCACCCGGGAATGCGATATGGGAGAATCAGTTAAGCTGATAGATTCTCTTAATCTTATGGGTGAAGAGGAGGAAAAGATAACCCACAATGATTTGCTCATTAAGGCATGCGCCCTGGCCTTGAGGGATCATGGGGAACTTAATGGTTATTATTCAGATGACGGATTGACGTTGGCCAAAGAAATCAACATCGGAGTTGTCGTGGCCCTCAAGGTAGGCCTTATAGTCCCAGTTGTTAAGAACGCGGACAGCCTGAAGCTCAAAGAGATTTCCGCTTCGGTGAGAGGTTTGAGGCAAAGGATTATGAAGAAGGAGTCCACGCCGGAAGATCTTACGGGCGGGACCTTTACGATTTCCAACCTGGGCATGTTCGGAGTGGATGAATTTTCGGCTATCATTAATCCACCTCAGGTTGCGATCCTAGCTGCGGGGGCAGTGAGGGAAAAACCCGCAATTAAGGAAGGGAAGATTCAGAAGGCCAGCTTAATGAATATCACCCTGTCCGCAGACCATCGCGCCCTTGACGGTGTGATAGTCGCCAAGTTTGTCAATAGAATCAAGGAATATCTGGAAAATCCTGTTGTTTTGGCCCTTTAAGAAAACACAAGGTAAGTTCTCAAAAAGTCCGGGAAGACAAAAGGGCCATGTGGGTCTCTTTTTTAAAGGCCGCAAAGTTTCGCCTCATTTCAGAAAACAGCGGTGTTGCCGTAAAATT
Organism: Thermodesulfobacteriota bacterium; assembly: GCA_034190285.1. Taxonomy (GTDB): domain Bacteria; phylum Desulfobacterota; class DSM-4660; order Desulfatiglandales; family Desulfatiglandaceae; genus JAXHTA01. The sequence continues at coordinate 8,572 of JAXHTA010000032.1, forward strand.
CATCCTGGGACAGCCCCATAGGAGGCCCACTCAATAAGCGGCCGCCCTTTACGCCTGTACTGAGGTAGTATTTAATTAGCCAGGGGGCGTTGAACGTGCGGCGTAAGAATTTATGTTGCGGCCTTTAAAAAAGAGATCCACATGGCCCTTGGATAGGAGGATATACCCTGACTTTTTGAGAAGTCACACCACAAGAGTGTAAATAACTATAAACTCAGGCTGCATTCTTTTCGAGAAATTGGTATACAGGATAGATGCCCTTGACTGATACGAAGACTGCTTCAATGAAAATGGCACGGCCCCCCTGGCTGAAGACGCGGCTCAGGATAGGGTATGATTTCAGAGAGCTGGAGAGGATCATTGAAAGAAGGAACCTTCATACTGTATGTCGTGAGGCCGTTTGCCCCAATATGTCAGAGTGTTTTAGCGATAGGACCGCCACTTTTCTTATTCTAGGGAATCGTTGTTCGAGACGATGCTCTTTTTGTGGTGTCAAGAAAGGGAGCATGCTTGCGCCGGATGCACATGAGCCGATACGGGTCGCGCAGGCCGTCAAAGAGATCGGCCTTACTCATACGGTTATTACCTCGGTTACCCGTGATGATCTCCCTGATGGCGGCGCCCGGATATTCGCAAGAACAGTTACCGAGATAAAGAAATTGCAGCCAGAGTCTGTGGTCGAGGTTCTCATCCCTGATATGGGAGGGTCAATCGAGTCTTTGTCGGTAATCCTTCATTCTTCTCCTGAAATACTGGGCCACAATATTGAGACAATACCCCGTCTCTATCCCCACACGCGAAAACAGGCCGATTACAAGAGGTCGCTTAGAGTGCTTAAGATATCCAAGGAACTGGCACCTTCAACGGCCACCAAATCCGGGTTAATTCTGGGCATGGGTGAGAAAAAGGACGAGGTCCTGATGGTGATGGATGATTTGAGGGAGGTGGGTTGCGACCTCCTTACCATAGGGCAATACCTACCGCCCGGGGCCGGAAGTTTCCCCGTCAAACGGTATTATTCTCCCCGGGAGTTTCAATATTTTTATTCAGAAGGAATGAAAAGAGGATTCCAATGGGTGGAATCGAATCCATTGGTTCGCAGCTCATATCACGCAAAGAACCAGTGGAAACACTGCATAGACTCCCTCTGTGGATCATAATGACAGGTCTTCTGGATTACAGGGTCGCCCTCGGCTTCCAGCAGGAGCTGTGGAGAAACAGAAGAGATGGAATGTCTCATGATATTCTGCTTATACTGCAACATCATCCCACCATTACTCTCGGAAGGGGTGGGGATAGAACGAACCTGCTACTTGACAACGGAGAGCTTAGAAGTAAGGGTATCCGGTTCTATGTCACCGACCGGGGAGGGGATATTACCTATCACGGGCCGGGGCAATTGATAGGATACCCGATTGTCGATTTAAAGGACCACAACATTTCATGCAGAGATTTTATTAACTTGCTGGAAGAAGTTATTATCCTTACGTTGTGCGGGCTTGGGATTGAGGCGAAGAGGGTGCCCAACCTGGTAGGCGTGTGGGTTGGGGAAAAGAAGGTGGCCTCTATCGGCGTGAGAATTAGAAAACGGATTACCACCCACGGGTTTGCACTGAATGTCAACAATGACTTAGGGCCGTTCCATTACATATATCCTTGCGGCATAAGGGGATTAGGAGTTACATCTCTTAAGGAAATTTCGGGCGGGGAAATCGATTATGTCTCTCTTGTTGATAGCATAACGGAAAACTTCGCTTCCGTGTTCAATATGAAGATAAACGAGGTCAGCAAGATATAGGGGAAGATCGCAGCGCTGCAAGTTCTAAAGAAGTTCTGGTGTGACACCATTTAAATGCAGGTAAGGACGTCATAAAACGGTTAATGACAGCATCGAGTGATACTTTTCGGCGAATATCTGCTCGATTCAGATGTGATGAATGGAGGAATATAGTGTGGATAAAGAGATTTTAGCGCCCAGAGATCCCCGGGCCAATTTCCAAAACTACCAGGAAATGTATGAAAGATTCCGATGGGAGGATGCGGAAAATAATTTTAGCTGGCATGACTCCGGAAAGGTAAACATGGCCCATGAGGCGATAGACAGGCATGCACAAGGCTGGCGGAAGAATAAGGTCGCTCTTTATTATGTGGATGATTTTCGTGAAGAGAAATATACCTTTCAGGACTTGATGCTTCTCTCCAATCGATTTGCCAATGTTTTGAGAAAGCTGGGGATCAGAAAAGGAGACAGGATCTTTGTTTTCATGCCGCGGTCTCCGGAATTGTACATTGCCTTTTTGGGGATTGCCAAAGTGGGGGCAATTGTAGGCCCTTTGTTTGAGGCATTCATGGAAGAGGCGGTAAGAGACAGACTGAGAGACAGTGAGGCCGTGGCCGTAATAACGACCCATGCAATGAAAGACAGGGTCCCGCAGGATGATTTGCCGTCTTTGAAGCATGTAATTCTTGTCACCGGCGATGATCCAGCTGAAAGAGGCTATATCAGTTATGAAGAGGAAATGGAGGCGGCTTCAGACAAAATCGATATGGAATGGCTCGAAAGGGATGACCCTCTCATATTACATTATACTTCCGGCTCTACCGGAAAGCCCAAAGGAGTTGTTCACATACAGAACGCAATGATAGGCCATTTCCAGACTGCCAGGTGGGTTCTTGACCTGAGAGATGAGGATACTTACTGGTGCACGGCCGATCCCGGCTGGGTAACCGGAACATCCTACGGAATTTATGGCCCCTGGCTGAACGGAGTCTCCAGCCTTGTGCGGGGCGGACGGTTCAGTGTTGATAGTTGGTATGCCACCATTGAGAAATACAAAGTAACGGTCTGGTACAGCGCGCCGACGGCCTTTCGATTAATGATGTCTGCAGGTGATGAAGTGGTGGACAAATATGATTTAAGCAGCTTGAGGCTGATCTACAGTGTGGGAGAACCTTTGAATCCGGAGGTTATCCGGTGGGCCTTGAGAGTATTCGGCCAGCCTATTCATGATACATGGTGGATGACTGAGACGGGGATGCAGCTTATCTCAAATTATCCATCCATGCCTATAAAAGCTGGTTCCATGGGCAAGCCATTCCCAGGGGTCATGGCCGCCATTTTAGACGATCAGGGAAAAGAACTTCCGCCTAACCAGGTCGGGAATCTGGCAATCAAGAGGGGATGGCCCTCAATGATGAAGGAGATATGGAAGAATAAGGAAAAATTCCAGGAGTACTTTCCTTTTGATGGCTGGTATATTTCAGGTGATTCGGCCTTTAAGGACGAAGACGGCTATTTCTGGTTTCAAGGCAGGGTGGATGATGTGATCAAGACATCCGGAGAGCGGGTAGGTCCCTTTGAGGTGGAAAGCAAACTCCTGGAGCATCCAGCCGTGGCAGAAGCCGGGGTTATCGGAAAACCCGACCCCGTAAGGGGAGAGATTATCAAGGCATTTATCTCCTTGCGGCCAGGGTACAACGGTTCGGAAGAGCTAGAAGAAGAGATAGCCCGGTTTGTGAAAAGGGGCCTGGCCGCCCATGCCGCTCCCAGGGAGATCGATTTCAGGGAATCGCTTCCCAAAACGAGGAGCGGAAAGATCATGCGAAGGGTGTTAAAGGCCTGGGAGCTTGGCTTGCCCACCGGCGATCTTTCTACAATGGAGGATTGAAAGTAGGTGCCTTATCAAAAAGTCCGGTTATAATCTCGTATCCAAGGGCCATGTGGGCCCTTTTTTCCCCGGACCTTTTGAAAACTGGCGAAAGGAGTATTGAAAATGCCAAAGTTTATGCTTATCCATCATGAGGGCCCAGGGTTCGTTTCCAACCACGTGAACTCAGCATGTAAGATCTGTGCAAGGGAGAAGAGGGTCATTTGGAGGAGGGTTTACTTTAATTTGAAAGAAGGTCGCATATTTTGTGAATGGGAGGCCAATGATAGGGATGTGCTTGAGAACACCCTTAAGGAGTGTGGCCTTCCCTGTGAAGACATCCTGGAGGTTGAAGAAATGACTCCTGATGAATGCCAATGGGACATATTTGGAGAGATGAAAGAGTAGACGGAAAATGGCCCATAATCATGATCATAGTGCCCATGGACCCATAAGTCCGGTTGATAGTGGCCATCCCGTTTACCGTCGCAATCTAATGATTGCCCTTATCATCACCGGTAGCGTAATGGTGGCGGAGGTCATTGGCGGTATCCTGGCCGACAGTCTCGCCCTGTTGAGTGATGCCGGTCACATGCTAACCGATATGCTGGCTCTTGGCCTGAGTTTCTTTGCCGTGACATTTGCCCGAAGACCTCCCACCGCCTCAAAGACATATGGATTTTACAGGTTGGAGATCCTGGCTGCTTTTTTCAACGGCATGCTCCTTTTTTTTATCGCATTTTATATTCTCTACGAGGCATATCATCGACTCTTTAGTCCCAGGGAGGTCAACAGCCTTTTCATGATAGGCGTCGCCACAATCGGACTGGTCTCGAATATTGTGGGGGTCATTATTCTCAAGGAATCCGCCCAGGACAACCTAAATGTCAAGTCTGCTTTTTTTCACATGATCAGTGATACTGTATCTTCTTTGGGGGTCATTGGCGGCGGGATATTGATTTTTTATACGGGTTGGTTTGTTGTGGACCCAATAATCAGTGTCCTTATAAGTCTGTTGATATTCAGAGGGGCTTTGAGTCTTCTCAGGGAATCAATCGATATACTGTTAGAAGCAACTCCAAAGGGAATAGATGCTGAGAAGTTGCTGGCCGAAATAAGGAGTGTCAAGGGGGTAAAAGATGTCCATCATATGCATTTGTGGACTATAACTTCCGGAGTCTATGCGATGAGCGCCCATATCCTTATAGATGACCTGCTTACCAGTAAGAGTGCTCGTATATTGAAAGAGATCGAGAGATTACTGAAAGCGGAATTCAGCATGGAGCATACTACTATACAGTTTGAGAGCTCCTCGTGCGGGGAGGATATGTTACCGCTTGATTCAATAAATCAAGCTAAATGACATCGATCAGTATGGAACAAAATATCCTTTTTTTTAGCATACTTGCCGGATTTTCTACTGTCCTTGGCATTTTCCTCGCACTCTTAAGGGAGAGCTGGATCCTCAAATTCTCCCATTACATTAACTCATTGGCCGCCGGGCTGATCCTCGGGGTTGCCTTTTTTCACCTCTTTCCGGAGTCTATAGAGCTAACTGATAACGCTCTGTTCTTCGTTCTTGTCGGGTTTCTTTGCTTTTATTTTCTTGAGACCATTATGGTAATCCATTCCGGGTCGGAGATACATTTTAGAGGAACAGACAATCCCATGCATGCCAGGGGCATAGTCATGTTTTCAGGGCTGTTCCTCCATTCCTTTATTGATGGAGTCATCATTGGTGTGGGTTTTGAAGTAGAGGAAACGCTCGGTATGCTGACATCCTTAGGGGTGATTCTTCATGAGCTTCCCGAGGGAGTCACGACCTTTTCAATACTTCTCAATTCGCTCAAGAGATCTGCCGCCTTAACCATGTCGTTGCTCGTGGCCTTCGCCACTCCACTGGGCGGAATGCTGTCACTAATATTTATAGGCAGTATGTCGGACCCGGTTGTGGGGAGCCTGATAGCCCTGGCAGGGGGGTCTTTCCTGTATATTGCTGCCTCTGATCTCATACCTGAAACACATGAAAGAATGGGGTTGCGGAACGCAGGGTTCCTATTTTCGGGGGTTTTGTTGTTATATCTCCTATCGTAAGGATCTGGCCTTTTGAAAATAAGGCACTTCAACCTACGGAGATCTCTTTTGGCGAATCTGCATTATAAACTTTTTGTAGCACGTGGCAAGCCTCCTTGGCAGCTATGGGTCCTATAGCCTGCTGCGTTGAACAGCGTTCGGTGAAAAAAAACTCATGAGGGCAGGACAGAAAAGGCAACCGTTCTTCCATGTACCTGTCCTGAGATTTTAGCACAATTCGCGCAATGTCTAAGATAAGGAAAATCAAGGTCTGCGTCGGTGTGTGTTGGGTAGAGATACCCGAGGCAGGACTCTATGTATTGTGTGGCTGTCCGGAAGATAGTGTGAAGCATTTGAAAAAAAGGGGGCTTATTGTAACCAGAGAAGAGGACGGTGTTCCTTATGAAACCGGACCCAACGCAATCCTGCTTTCGGATATTCCAATACAAAACGGTTGTCTTTCAAACCTTTCTGAATTCCCGGTACTGCAAATGATGTATCTTCAGGGGATGATATTGCCTGGTCATAGTCGAAACACCGGCATTAAACCTTTGCTTATGGGCTCCCAGGAACCGGTCAGATCACAGATGCAGTATATCTACCGAGGAAA
>JAXHTA010000320.1:0-4862 GCA_034190285.1 Thermodesulfobacteriota bacterium
CTTGGATACGGCGACCTGAACGACTTCAGAAAGGACTTTGTCATCACAAGGGAAACGACCGTGATTGTCAGGAAGGACAACCAGAAATTTGCGGAAATTCCCATAAGAATATCTGGGGAGAGCCGTGTTATGCCCGCCGCGGTGAACGGAACTTCGAGGGTCAAATACCTGGTAGTCAAGGCCAGGGGGCACCGCATTCTGCTTGGTGATGGAGAGACCCTCGATCTGGTCAGAGGAGACCGCCTTAAGATTCTTGACACGTTTCCCTCGCATCCCTGCCCCTCGGCGTTCAAGGTCAACTTCAAAGGCTTTGTCGGGGACAAGGAGGACAATACCGGCGAAGACAGAGGCTATGACATCAACACCGGGGTTGACCTAATGAATCGATATTCCCTAGGAAGGGCAGGGAAGATATATGAAATCATTGCATCCGGAGGAGAAAATGTCCTGGGACGCTTTTTCGTGAGCCTAAATCCGCCGGAACTGGACTATCTGATTCTTGAGGTAAATGACCAGAACCTTAGAGTCTTGAGGCCGGGAGGTACAATTTCTCTTTCAAGAAGCGATGAATTGGGCCTGGAGGAGGTCCAGACAAATCTTTATAGTAAGAACGGGATTCACTTAAGTGTCAACGGCCATGAGCTGACACCAGGAGCAAAGCAGGGCGTGGCAATGTTAGTGGGGGACCAGGTGGGAAAATGGAAACACGATGCCTTAATCAAGAAGGGGCCTTTGGTTTTGGGAAGGGTCCATATCAATGTGCAATAGCCTTTTTTGGACTAAAGATCCTAGTTGTCGTTCAGACACTATTTTGAAAAATGAATAGCGATAAAAAACCCCGATTCAGAAGAGATCTCGAACTTTTCCCGGTCCAGCAAGGTAACGAGCGGTTTGTCCTTGTCAGAGATCATCTGGGCCTGATTGAAGAAGGTAAGGCCTTGCCGCTTCAGCTTTACCAGGTAATGGCCCTGTTGGACGGCACACGAACCGTGCGTGATGTCCAGTTTGCCCTAATGAAACACTCTGGGGGTGTTTTGGTGGAAATGGATGATGTAGCGCGCCTGATTGCCCATCTCGATGAATCATACCTTCTCGATACTGAAAGATATCTGCGGGCCAAGGAGAAGATTGTGACAGAGTTTGCGGCCGGAAGAGTCAGGCCCTGTTCCCATTGCGGCCGCTCCTACCCGGGTGAGCCCACAGAGCTGAAGAACAGGCTGGATGCAGTCCTTGACGGTCGATCCCTTGCCCCCAAACCGGAAACGGGGGTGACAGCTCTGATCGCACCTCACATCGATCTTTCGGTTGGCTCAAAGGTCTATGGAAGCGCCTATCAGTGGCTCAAGCATACGTCACCATCAAGGGTCGTGGTGTTGGGTGTTGGCCATCATATGACATGGGATCTGTTCTGCCTGACGGAAAAGGACTTCCAGACACCGCTTGGCACAGTCAGAAACGATCGGGAGGCGGTTCAAGAATTGATGAAAGCCGGACGGTCAATTATTTCTGACAATGACTTCGTCCACAAGGCCGAACACTCTGTGGAATTTCAGTTAATCTTCCTCCAGCACCTGCTGGAGGAAGATTCATTCACCCTTATCCCTATCCTGTGTGGTCCTTTGGAGCCGTCACTGTCTGAATACACCCGGGAGGCCTTCCTGGAAAAGGCCGACCCCTTTTTGAGGGCACTCTCAGGGCTTCTGAGCGATCAGGTGGGAGAGACCCTGATTCTGGTCGGGATTGATCTTTCGCACATCGGACAAAAATTTGGCCACGGTGTGCCGGCCCGTCAACTCCAGTCCCAGTCGGAAATCCATGATCAACATCTGATCCAGGCGGCCTCGAAAATGGATGCGGATGGGCTCTGGAAAGAATCTATAAGGGTTAAAGATCAATTCCACGTTTGCGGGTTTTCAGCCATAGCCTGTCTCCTGGAGGTGCTGCCCTCATCCAATGGGCAGGTTCTGGACTACCAGTTGTGGCATGAAGATGCCACCCAGTCAGCGGTCAGCTTTGCTGCGCTTGTCTTTACTTCCACCCAGTCGAACCTTTCTTGAATAGCGCCCAAGCAGAAAAGGCGGTCAAGGGGCTGTCGGACGTAAAAAGACCTGTGCGGCCCTTTTGGCTTGGCGGCTTCTTTCAGAATTCAAGCATTACGCCTTTATTCCGTTCTTCTTCCTGTCAAATTTCTTGGCTATGAGATATTCAAATTCTTTTCCAAAGAACCGATGGTTGTTTTGCAGATAATATTTGATGCTGTCCCAATAGTCCTTGAGTTCATGGACGTCATGGATTGAATCAAGGAAGCTATCGATTTCAGAGATTTTCTTTCTCTTCAGGCTGTCTTTCCTCAATTCATAAAGATCGTTAAGCCTGTGCTTCTGTTCATCCGAGAAGCCTATATCCCAGGACTGATCGAGAAGGTCGTTTACGGAATTGTGGAGTTCCTTGAAATCCTCGATTAGATCCATCTTCTTCTTGGTCCGATTCAGTATCATGTCCGTGATTTCAGTGTGCCTCCTCTCGAAAGCCTTTTCAAGTTGCAGTTCATAGTCTTCCGTAAAGAAGACATGCTTCCTCAAGGACCGGAGGCTGTAGTGGAAGTAGTCCTTCAATTGCTCTACATTGTTGATGGTGTCCATATAAGCTATTTTATGAGAGATATTCACACGTTCCTGGAAATCGAGGGAAAGGACATTCGGAAAGGCTTCTTTCTTGAGCAGAACGCCTGTCTTGGCCTTGAAGAGTTGATTGACTTGATGCTTATCTTCCCAGATTCTTTCAATTGACATGGTGTTCAAATAGTCATTGATGGCTTCATAACGCTTTTCGATTTTTTCGCTCAAGCCCAAGAAATTCAGGCAGATTGATGAGCCGTTCGGCTCAAGCCTTCCAGCCCCAAGCAGACCGAGCAAAAGGAGTTTGATTTGGTTTTCATAACTCAAATAACCGCTCACTTTTTCATACCCGAAAATACGCACCCTGTCGTCAACCAGCTCATCTAGTATAAAGTGCCGAGTCTCTTCCGACAGATTCTGAAGGGTCTTGTAAATACGGAAGGCCTCGTAGACTTCTTTCTCATAGGTCGCGAATCCGATGCTTGAAAATCTTCTCTTTTTATGTATGAATTCAAGGGGAACATTTAACATGAGGTTCACAAGGTCGAAGAACTCAACGTATCTGATCCCCCTTAGCCTGAAAAGGCGTACCAAGGCAAAGATCATTCTGCCTGAGCTTATGCGCTTCCACTTCTCGGTTTTTTCCAGCCTCTCGGATTCAAGAAAACCCCCTGGTGTTACCCCCTTGGGGAGCCCGTTAGTTTGATATTCTTCAAGTGCATAAAACAGTTTCCCCCTCTGGGCATAGACTTCATTCAGCTCTGCCTCAAGGGTTGTTTCATTGTTAATGATTTTGTCACATATGGTCTTTATCTGGAACAGCTGGCTGGCCAGATCATCGAGGATCAGATCATCCCTGATGGAGGACAGCATTATAAAGGAAAACACGAAGAAGGCGTCGAAGACATCCTTATCTCGTGAGTCAAGAATACCCTGTATGGCGGAAAAGGACAATTCTCCCCGGACGATGTGATGCAGCAGCCCGTGGTGCCTAACCAGGAATATAAGGTAGGCCTTTCCTTTTGCGTCAAGATCATACCTTTCAGCAATTCTCTCCTTTTCGATAAAAAAGGCACCAACATGGGCAAGGTCCGCAGGGTTGATCTCATCCCTGTATTTCTCTCTCAACGCCGGCACTCTGCCAAGGTCCTGGAAAATGAATGACTTGATCAGGCTATCAAACAGAACTCGATTTCGGCATAGACGCTCAATGATTTTTTCCAGATCCTCTATATGCGATTCATTTACTCCTACGGTGCCTGTGGCCATGGGCCCGAATTCCCTCTGGGCCAGCCTGTGCAAAAGTTTAATGTCCTGAAAGCTTTCTTTGTCATGTCCAACCAGGGCCTGTAATTTTCTTGCGGCATTAATAATATAATGGGTGACAGGTAAGGTCATATACAGGTGCCAGGAAGGGGTCAGGTCTCGAAGAGCTGTGAATTCAGGCAGGACGAAATCCAAGAGGGACGGCGCATGACGGTAAAGCAGGCCAAAATCAGTATATACGCTTTCAGGGCGGAACATTACGTCATGGAAGTTGGATTTTAGAGCTTGTCTCAAGTCTTGAGTCTTCTCAAACCAGCTTTTCTGCCTTTCGGGCAATTCCAGTGTACATTGTGCTTGGTTTAAGAGCGTGAGGTGATTCTGGTAAAAGCTCTCCAGCTTGGAGAATAAGACCTCAAGGCTTTTCAGGTCTTCCCCGGGCATTTCAGATATCAGTGTCCCCGCTAACCTCTTTGACAAGGATTCCAGCTCTTCAACATCTTTCTCAATATCTATATAGGCAATTTCCAGTGCCTGAGTTTCCGGGTCCACTTTTAGTTGAAAGCCCGTGCCAAAAATAAATGAAATTCCGTCTTTGTGAAGCTGTTGGCTGAAATGCTCCAGAACATCCAGGTCTAGATAATGAATATTGATGGCCTTGGCCTCATGTTCGATTCTTTTCACACGGTCGTCTATTTCCGCGGTTTCTGCATCGGCCAGAATGGGGTTGAAGTTGATGATCTCACCGCGCGACAGACTTACTGTGGTCCACAAAAGGACAAATACGTTGCGACTGTCCATTCTTTCGAACAGGTGACCGGTTCCGTGGAAATCGATGTTGAGAAATTTCCTGTAGAATACAGGTAGCTGGAGAGGATCCAGTTTGAGAGCATCTATCGTCATGTGCTAAAGGATAAAACCCTAGGAGGAGATCTATACCTCCACTTAAGGCATTCGTGTAAAAGACGAAAGAAACGTTAT
>JAXHTA010000321.1:0-4814 GCA_034190285.1 Thermodesulfobacteriota bacterium
ATTAGTGCTCGTTTATAGTTCCAGTTCTCATCAGGCCGCTCACCGTTTGGGTGACAGCTACTTCTATCTTAAGAGACAGGCACTGTTTGGAGTTTTAGGGCTTGGCCTTATGATATTGGCGAAGAATATTCCATGCACCCTATATTCCAAGCTGGTTTATCCCTTGTTGCTGATCAGCTTCTGTTTCTTGTTTTTGCTGCTCATTCCCGGGCTCGGACATAGAGTGGGCGGAGCCGCCCGGTGGTTGAGATTTGGAGGGTTTTCCTTTCAGCCCTCGGAACTGGCGAAGTTCTCATTGGCCGTTTATATGGCCTACTCCATGTCAAAGAAGGTGTCAAACATGGAGACGTTTTCAAAGGGGCTCTTGCCCCACCTGTTGATGGCAGGTGGCTTTATGCTGCTTATTGTCCTTCAGCCGGATCTAGGAACCGCTGTGATTATGGGCTGCTGGGTCTTGGTTCTTTTGTTCGTGGGCGGCGTCAGGATTGTGCAGCTCTTTTCGCTTCTCATGCTCGCATCTGCCGCTGTCTGGTGGCTCATACGCCAAGCTGACTACAGGGTAAACAGGCTGCTTGCCTTTATTGATCCCTGGGATGATCCGCAGGGCATTGGGTATCATATCATACATTCATTCCTGGCCTTTGGGTCGGGAGGTGTTCTTGGAGCAGGCCTGGGCAACAGTAAACAAAAGTTGTTTTATTTACCTGAGTCGCATACTGACTTCATCCTTTCTATCGCGGCAGAAGAACTGGGTTTCTTGGGTGTGACTGTTATCATCGTTCTATTCGGTATCCTGATCATGAGGGGAATAAAAATAGCCCTTGATGCCCGAGATCTTTACAGCAGTTATTTGGCCCTTGCCCTGACCTGTCTGATTGGCCTCCAGGTGCTGATCAACATGAGTGTTGTCATGGGATTGGTCCCTACCAAGGGGTTAACATTGCCGTTCATCAGCTACGGCGGGTCATCTTTGATTGTTAGTCTCTTCAGTGTAGGAATACTGCTTAATATCTCTTCCAAGACATGAGGGAAAAAGGCTGATGGCTCATGAGTTATAGGTCATAGAAAGGAAAAACAGCCTCTTATCCAAATCAGTCATAGAGCTATGAGCTATTGCAGGATCATTATAGCAGGCGGTGGCACCGGAGGTCATCTTTTTCCTGGGATAGCCGTTGCCATGGAACTGGAAAAAAGATCTGATAAGGCAGAGATCCTTTTTCTAGTAGGGCGCCGGGGGCTGGGATCGGAAATAGTGGCCCGCTATGGTTATGGTGTAGCCCCTATCGATGTAGAAGGGCTCAAGGGCCGTGGTTGGAAAAGGGGAGTCTCGGTGCTGGTCAAATTGCCAAGAAGCGTTTTCCAGTCAGCCTCAATCATTAAGAAAGTCTCCCCGGCCCTGGTTCTTGGAATGGGAGGCTATGCCGCCGGGCCCGTGTGCCTGTCTGCCAGGCTCATGGGAATTCCGACGGCAATCCATGAACAGAATTCCTATCCTGGGCTTACCAACCGCTTGCTCTCTAGATTCGTGGATCGCGCCTTTATTTCTTTTGAGGAAAGCAGGGTTCATTTCAAGGGCAGGGCAGTATTATTAACAGGCACACCGGTTCGTGATGAGCTGTTTTCGGGCCGTGGCTTGGTTCGTGAAGAGAGAAAGAAGTTTACTGTCCTAATCGTCGGCGGTAGCCAGGGGGCGCGGGCCATTAACGAGGCCTTTGCTGCGGCCCTGGTACACCTGAAAAGCAGAGGGAGGATACTCGATGTGATCCACCAGACCGGAGAGACAGATTACGCCAGGGTGTTGGAGGACTACAGAAACAGGGGAGTTCAGGGACAACTGATCCCCTTCATTGAAGACATGACTACGGCCTATAACCGCGCCAATCTGGTGGTGAGCAGGGCAGGAGCAACAACCATTTTCGAACTTGCAGCCCTGGGTAAGCCTTGCATCCTGATCCCCTATCCATATTCAACGAATCAACATCAGGAGATCAATGCCCGTTGCCTGGCGCGGGCCGGTGCCGCACACATGATTCGTCAGAGTGATTTGACCGGGGAGGGCATGGCCCATATCTTGATGAAATATATGGATGACCGGTCGGCCCTATATGAAATGGGCAGGCGGGCGCGAGAGATGGGACGGCGTGACGCTGCTAAGGTGATTGCGGATCAATTGGCGGAAATGGTTAAGGCGTGAATCATCCAATGAGGCAATTTGGAAAGGCGAAGCATATCCACTTTGTGGGCATAGGCGGTATCGGTATGAGCGGGATAGCCGAACTCTTGCTCAACCTGGGATACAGGGTTAGTGGTTCCGATCTTAAAGATACACCGGTAACACGCCGGCTCACTACGCTTGGTGGACATATTGTTTACAGGCACAAGGGCGAACATGTGGAAGGGTCTGACGTGGTGGTGTATTCTTCTGCCGTGGGGCATGACAATGAGGAGATCCTGGAGGCGAAAAGCCGGTATATACCGGTTATACCTAGGGCCGAGATGTTAGCGGAATTGATGCGGCTCAAGTACGGAGTAGCTATTGCAGGGGCCCACGGAAAAACGACCACAACATCCATGGTAGCCTCTATTCTTACATGCGGACATCTTGACCCGACGGTGGTTATTGGGGGAAGACTCGATATCTGGGGCGGTTCAAACGCCAAACTGGGGCAGGGGGATATCCTGGTTGCGGAAGCAGACGAAAGCGACGGATCATTCCTTGCATTGTCTCCTACTCTGGCTGTGGTCACCAATATTGACTATGAACACATGGATCACTACGCAAACATGAAGGACATTCGTGATGCCTTCATATATTTTGTCAACAAAATACCTTTCTACGGAACGGCCGTGCTTTGTCTGGATAATGAAGAAATTCAACGTATTCTCCCCCATCTCAAGAAGAAGTGCTTGACCTATGGCATGACCTCCCAGGCGGATTTGAGGGGGAGGGTCCTGGAGAGAGAGGGTCTGGAAGTCAGCTTTGAGGTCACCTTTCACAATCGATTCCTGGGGCGTATCACGGTGGGTCTGCCAGGAGAACACAACGTCCTGAATGCCCTGGCAGCGATGGCCATTGCCCTTGAGCTGGATCTCCACATAGAGGTGATTAAGAAGGGTCTCAAGAACCTGGGAGGATTGGCCAGGCGCTTTCAGATTAAGGGTGAGCGGAGTGGTGTGCTTGTGCTTGATGATTACGGGCATCATCCCACCGAAATCGCCGCCACACTCAAGACCACCAGGGAGTGCTGGCCCGAAAGGCGGCTGGTTGTTGCTTTCCAGCCACATAGGTACACCCGGACCAAGGATTTATATGACCGTTTTATGATCAGCTTCAATGAGGCGGATGTTCTCATCGTGACGTCCATATTTCCAGCCGGGGAGGATGCCATCAGCGGAGTAACTGCTGAGTGGCTTGCCAGGGGAATAAGGGAACACGGGCACAAGGAGGTGATCCTCTGTTCAAGCCAGGAAGAGGTCCTCGCCACTCTTTTGTCTGTTGTGAGACCCAACGATTTGGTCGTGACTCTTGGAGCGGGCGACATATATCAGGTGGGTGACCGGCTCTTGAATGAGCTGAATGGCTTGTAACAAGAGGCGCACGGACTGAAAGAAATCTCACCGGATATGAGCTTTGGGCTGTAACTCTTGAGCAATCATGGAAAAAAGGCAGAAAGAATATCTGGCCACACTGGCCGGGGAGAAAGTGCGATTCAATTGTTCCATGTCTCAATACACAACCCTGCATGTCGGCGGCAAAGCTGAGGCCCTTTATGAGGCGACCGATCAGGAAGAACTCCGGGAGGTCATTTCATATCTTGATGAGCAGCATATCCCTCATCTCCCTGTTGGCAGAGGGAGCAACTTGCTGGTAAAGGACAAGGGGCTGGAAGGATTGGTGATCTTACTTCGCGGGCCTATGGCGGCTATTGAATCAAAGAGAACAGACCTAAGCGCATTGAATGCAGAGCGGTGTGGCTTGACAATCATGGCAGGTGCAGGGATGCACGTCGCTGATCTTCTGATCTACTGTCGTGGCGAAGGATTGGGGGGGCTGGAATTCCTTGCCGGTATACCCGGGACGGTTGGTGGGGCTGTTGCCATGAATTCAGGGGCCTTTGGAGAAGAGACAGGAGAAAGAGTCAGGAAAATCCATGTGATCGGCCCGCGAGGCAACGTAGCTGTGAAAAACCGATCTCAACTCAAATTCTCATACAGAGGGCTTGAACTAGAAAAGGGGAGCGTGATCATTCGAGTCTGTTTTGAGTTAAATCAGGAGACCGAAGGGATTGTGGCGGAGCGAATCACAGGTTACCAGAAACGGCGAAAGGAGACTCAGCCACTGGAATATCCAAGCGCGGGTTCGGTGTTTAAAAATCCATCTGATGATTACGCGGGAAGGCTAATCGAGCGTGCTGGGTTGAAAGGGAAGAGGATAGGAGGCGCCATGATTTCCGACAAACACGCCAACTTCATTGTGAATACAGGGGGCGCCAAGGCGGAAGATGTCCTGGCCCTCTTGGATCTGGCTCGGGAGAAGGTGAAAAAAGAGACAGACATCGAGCTGGAACCAGAAATTCGTGTGGTCGGTGGCTGACCTCCCCGGTAAACCCACTTTGAAGGGCAAGCGTAGGGGTGGAGGCAGAGGCCCTTGGATATCGAGCTGTTGGCTGATGTCCTCAAAATTCTTTAAGCGTGTTGTTGACTCGGCGGCAGTCAATCGGCTTTGGATCAATGCCGAATCGAAAGTGTCAACGAACTGCAAAGTCACAGAACAGGGCATACAACAATGAAAAGGCGATCCGCCTTGAATAACA
>JAXHTA010000322.1:0-4806 GCA_034190285.1 Thermodesulfobacteriota bacterium
TAAGACAGGCATATTTCAGCTGGGAACATCATGTTTCCCGAGAGTTGAACTACTACTTGCCCATGCCGAATAATGTCCAGACTAAGGCCGCATTGCCCTTCTTGAAGAAGGAGTACGAGAGTTTTATTAAGGCTGTGGAACAATGGGTAGGAAAGAAAATTACTGACGAGGATCTGGACCGCGGCATCGAGATAATGAATAGAAATAGGCAGTTGATGAGAAGGGTCTATGAAACCAGGAAGGCGGAAATGCCGCCTATTAGTGGTTTAGAGGCCATGTACATGGTAGTCTCTTCACAACTGACACATAAGGAAGAGCATAGTGACGTTTTAGATGAATTGCTGAAAAACGAATTGCCGGGTCGCACAGTGGGGGGAGAAGATGATATCAGGCTTATGAGTGTGGGCAGTGAGAATGACGATATAGAATTTACCGAAATGGTGGAGTCGGTGGGGGGAAGGATCGTTATTGATGATCATTGCACCGGGACCCGGTATTTCTGGAGTGAAGTAGTTCCCCAGGAAGATCGCCTTGCCGCCATTGCAGAGAGGTATATTCAGAGGACGGCATGTCCCACGAAGGACTGGCCTGTCAGGAGCAGGTTCGAACAGATCAAGAACTTCATCCGCGACTTTGATGTGAAAGGGGTCATCCTTGTGCAGCAAAAGTTTTGTGATCCCCACGAAATTGATTTTGCCGCCTTACAGGACATGCTGGAAGAAATCGGGATAAAGACCCTTGCCCTGGAGTTTGATGTAACTGTGCCGTTAGGTCCTTTCAGGATCAGGGTCGAAGCCTTTTTAGAGACACTTGGTGGAGAAGAATTGTTTTAGCATTTAGGTGACCAACCGGAGGAAATTATGACTGAGAATATATATCCAACCGAGCAATTGAAGTGCTGGGGAAAAGCCAAGGAACTGAGGGAGAAGTATTATCGAGACTACGCAACAGCCCACGAAACGGGGGGGGTGCGTTGGGCAGGAGGCGCCAACAACATAGACCCAATACTCCTCGGTCTGGGAGACGATGTTCACGGCCTTACCGGGGAACCTTACGGGGCAACGGTTGCGGTTGATCGTGATTTTGCCGCCAGATGTCACCAGGCAGTGGAGGAAAAGGGATATAAACGTGATGTTTGTGCCTACATGAGGAATTACTGGGGTTCTATACTGATAGATGAGTTTGTGTTTGGGGGGCCATTTCCAAAGCCTGATTTCTTGTGGCAGTTTCACGTATGTTGCAGTCACGCCAAATGGTATGAGGAAGTAGCCAGGATCGAGAAAGACGTGCCGTATTACTGCACCGATCTCTCCGCTGGATTCTATTATGAATGGGATGAGGCACTCGGACAATACCAGCCCGCCCCCAAGGACTATCGTATACAATATGTTGTGGACCAGCTCCAGGAGGGTATAGAATGGCTGGAAAAGGTAACGGGCCGAAAGTATGATGATGAAAAGCTTATCAAGGCGGCATATAATTATTTTGAGTCCCTTTCTCTCTGGGCCGAAATATGCGTCCTGAACAAGGCGGTACCGGCTCCCCTGGATGAGAAGACCATGTTTTCGCTGTACGTGTTTTCCGCGCTCCAGAAGTCAAAAGACGAATATGTCGAGTTTTTCCGTGAACTCAGAGATGAGGTCCAGGACAGGGTTGATCGTGGGATCGCCGCACTTGCCAATGAAAAGGCCCGGATAATGAGTGATATACAACCTCCGTGGGGTTTTTTGAGTATATTTCGTTATCTTGAGGATTTCGGATGTGTTTCGGTCGGATCATATTATACCTTTTGCCTGATGGGGATGTGGCAAATCGAGAAGGATGGGACCCTTAATGCGAGAGAAACCCCTCAAAGCAAAGGGATAGTCTTAAAGGACAGGGAACAAACGCTGAAGATGCTTGCTGACTGGATGTTGAGTCAATTTATGAGTACGCTCTTCTACACCCACAAGTTCAAAAGCGATATCATGATAAAGATAGCAGAGCAGTGGAAATGTATTGGGGCTATCATGCACTATAACAGGGGATGTGAGGGCCTAACATTAGGAGTGGCCGAAAACAGGATGGCCTTGATGGAGGCAGGCATCCCGGTTGTCTCCTACGAGGGCAATATGGGAGATGAGCGTGAATTTGATCTTGCAGAGACCCAGGGAAAGATCGACGCCTTTATGGAATCTTTGGGTTTAAAATAACTTATTGAGATTACACAGGGAGGATTCAATAATGATTACCGCAGGTATAGATGTGGGCGCAAAAAACCTGAAGGTTGTTCTCCTAAAGGATAACAACGTAATAGGCAAGAGTACGGTATTGATGGAAATGGATCGAAAAAAATCCATTAATGAGGGTCTCGATGCCTGCCTGGCAGATGCGGGAATAAGAAAAGAGGATGTGGATTACTTCGTTGCCACCGGTGCGGGAGAAAAGAGCGTTAATTTTGCTCAAAAGGGTATTACCACAGTGACCTGTGATGCAAAGGGCGTTACGGCACTCAATCCATCCGTTAGGACAGTCATTGATATCGGAGCCAACGAGGCCCGCGCAATAAAGTGCGATGGAGCAGGGAAGGTAACGGACTTTGCAGTAAACGAAAAATGCGCCGCGGGTTCAGGGGCATTTGTCGAGGCAATGGCCAGGGCCATGGAAGTTCCCCTTGAGGAGTTTGTGGAGCTTTCTCTGAAGTCCGAAAAATCTACTCCTATAAATGCCCAGTGTGCTATTTTTGCTGAATCTGAGGTGGTATCCTTAGTCCACGAAGAGACGGATCGTAATGACATCTGTCGGGCCGTCCATGATGCCATGGCCGGGCGAATCGCCTCCATGGCCAAACGCGTAAGGATCGAGGAAGCCGTTGCCGTTATTGGAGGAGTCGCATATAATAAGGGCATGTTGGCCTCTTTGAAGAGGGAGCTGAATGTGGATTTTTTCATCGCTGACGACCCGGAATATGTGGGAGCATTCGGCGCAGCGCTTTTAGGGGCAGAAATGGTCAATCAGAATTAACAGACAGACTGATGAGGTTTTGATTATGGCTGAAGAAACAAAGCAAGAGTTTTGGAGATGGGATGAGTACAACTGGCATGATCCGGACAAAGACTGGAGAGAGGCTTCTGCCTTGACTGCCGGTGTGGATGTGGGCTCGGTCAGCTCACAGGCGGTTATTATGGCCGATGGAGAATTATACGCCACTGCCAATACCAGAACGGGGCATAACAGTCCTGAAAGCGCCCTTAACGTAATCACATGGGCCATGGAAGGTACCGGTATTACATTGGATGATATCCATTTTTCCGTTGGAACGGGCTATGGCAGAGCGAAAGTTCCTTTTGCAAAAAAGGCGGTTACCGAGATCGCCTGCCACTCCAGGGGTGCCAATTTTATGTATGGGCCTACGGTGCGGACGGTAATGGATATGGGGGGGCAGGACCTCAAGGTGATACGTTGTGATGAGCGTGGCAAGGTATCGACTTTTTCAATGAATGAGAAGTGTGCTGCCGGAACCGGGCGTGGTATGGAAGTTATAGCCGAGCTTCTGCGTGTTCCCATAAGGGAAATCGGAGAGATGTCCTTGAAGGTTGACAAAGATCCTCCTCCGATTTCCAATACATGTGTCCTTTTCGCCAAGACCGAGGTCATGGGGATGCTGTATGAAGATGTCCCGGTCGAGGTCATACTGGCCGCATATACCGGGGCCATGGCCGACAGGGTTTGTTCTCAGGTAAAGGAAGTCGGAGTAGAAGCGGACTTCGTTATCACCGGTGGCATTGCAAAAAACAGAGGCGTAGTAGAAAGACTTGAGCGGTGCCTGGGTGTGACTTCCTTGAAGACAGATGTTGATTATCAATTGGCTGGCGCCATTGGGGCCGCCCTGTTTGCTAAAGTGCTCTACGAAAAATCCAAGAATAAATAATGGATAGTATTACAATTGATGGCCGGAAAGTAGATTTAACCGACACGATCAGTATTTTCGAGGCTGCAAAGGTGGCTGATATCTATATACCGCACCTTTGCAGCCATCCCCAGCTGGACCCCCTTTCCGGGGCAAGATCTCTTGACAAGGTCTATCAAGGCGGCCGAGTTCATCACGGAGAGGAGGGTCAGGAGTTTGAGGGTTGTAATCTTTGTCTCGTAGAAATACAGGGGACTGAAGGCCTATTTCGGTCGTGCAAGACCATGGCCGAAAATGGGATGAATATCATCACGAATTCTCCTGATCTGAAGAAGGCCAGGCAGGACGCCTTGGCCGTTATTTTAGAGTCTCACCCCCATGCGTGCCTCCTTTGCCCCCAGGCCGAGGGATGTGACCGAAAAGTATGCTCTGTGAATGTACCCGAACAGGAGAGATGCTGTTCCCAGTTCGGTAATTGCGAGTTGCAGAAGGTCGCTTGGTTTGTCGGCATGGACATGGGTCTCCCGCCTTATAAACCATCTTCCATTGATATAGATGACGGTGAGCCCCTCATCCTAAGGAACTACAGTCTATGCGTAGGTTGTCTGAGGTGCGTAAATGTTTGCAGGGATGTGAGGGGTGCTGACGCCCTGGGCTTTGTTATAGAGGAAGGTCATGTGGTAGTAGGCAGCAAGGAACCAACATTTAGAGAATCCGGCTGTCAGTTTTGCGGATTCTGTGTGGATGTCTGCCCTACCGGAGCATTGACCGATAGACTTGACGGGGTGGGAGAGAGAGAAACCCTTCTGATTCCATGCAAAAACAGTTGTCCCGCCGGCATAGATGTCCCTCGTTACGTACGTCTTATAGGTAAGAGAAAATATGGTGAGGCGCTTGCCGTAATTCGAGAAAAAGTC
>JAXHTA010000323.1:0-4792 GCA_034190285.1 Thermodesulfobacteriota bacterium
AAAGGAAAAGAGGTAATATTTTCGGAACAAATTGACAAGATGGTGAAGGATGTTGGAATAAATGGGCCTCAGGGGAGAGGCCCATTTGTTTTTCACTCCGTGAGTGGATCTGTGTCAGTGGCGCTCAGCTCGATTTGCTCCAGACGCCTGGAATATATCACCGCCTCCCTCGGCATCGCGTCTACGCCGTGCCTCGTCTCGCAGCAGGCAGGTCTGCCCACCGAGGATGTACACTGAAGGAAGATTGCCATCTACAATATCGTGTTGTGTATGTGTCATTGACACAGAACGGCAATTTTCTTACACTTTGGTCCCGAAAAAGGGACTTCTTGCCAACTCAACTTCCTCCTGCTTTTATTCCTGTCCTTGCCCATACGTTAAAATCCAATGAAGGATCAATTAGGGTTAGGTGTAAAAGTGATAGTCTGTATATACGTTATAAAAATACAAACCATTTTATCGGCCGGTACAGCGGACAAAGGACCACTTAAGCCTACGACACCTCTTACATTAATGGGATCGACGATGGTGATAGCTCATGCCTTTCTGATGGGTTCATCTAGTGAATGTTCATTTTTGCGGTCTCCATGAAGGTCTGGTCGACCATGGCGGACATGGGCGGGGCGGTCTTGATGACGCCGTTTTTGAGACAAAAATCAGTAACCGCGTTGTACCCGTCGGAAGTGAACTGCCCATCTGGGGAGAGGCACCGGCGCAGAACGGAGATGAGTTGCGCGTCGATGTTTCGGCCCGGGAACAGGGGCGCCACGGAGCTTGCCACTTCGGCATCGGAGTGTGCTGCCTGCCAGAGCATGGCCTTGTATACGGCGTTACAGAAGTGCTGAACGATTTCCGGGTGTTTCTTGATGTATTCGTCAGTAACCTGCACGACCATCGCCTCGTACCGCTCTGAGCCGTACACCTGTGTGTGCTTCTCCGGGTCAGTGGCGTCCAGCAGGACGTTGCCGTTGATGGCCTCTACCTGGGGAAGTCGGGTGGCCCGAACGTAGGCGCCGTCGATGTCGCCCTGGTCCATGGCCACGATTTCGGCACCGTATTCCATGCTGGCGAAGGTTACGTCCTTGTCTGGATTCAACCCTGCCTTTTTCAGGACTGTCTTGACAAAATAGTAGGGCGCGGAACCGGGCATCCCGGCGAATACCACCTTTCCTTTGAATTCTTCCGCCCTGGTCAGCCCGGGACGGCTGACGAAGGTGTATGGCTGGCTGTTCAGGGTAGTGAAGAGGACCTTGCTATCCTGTCCCTTTTCGAAGGCCATCAACACCGGCTCAAAGCCGATAATGCAAAACTGCGCGTTGCCGCTGAGCAGGCCCATCAAGGCCAGGGGGCCGTCCTTGTAGGTTACGAACTGCGGGGACAGTCCCTCTTCTTCGAAATAACCGAGTTCCTGAGCCAGGTAGACGGGCAACCAGCCTTCCCCCCTGACCGCTTCGGCGAGAACGATCTTGGTCAATCTGTCTTTTTTACCGGACGCGTCGGCAGGAGACAGCGCCGTTGCGACCAATGCCATGAACACCATGCAGGTGCACGCGAAACTATTCATTTTCATATTCAATCCTCCTGTGTAATGGTTGCGTGTTTTTGTGAAAAGCCTTTCCCCTTAATCGATTTCAGGTCGCCAGCGGAGCAATCGCTGTTCGACAAGTTTCAACCCTCGGTTGAATATCAGCCCCAACAGCAGCAAGGTCAGGATGCAGGACATGACCCTGTCCACCTGATAGGTGGTGGTGGCATATTGGACCATCCAGCCCAGGCCGGCGCTGGCTCCCATGTATTCACCGACGATGGCCCCCAAAAGGGAGGCCCCGATGCCTCCTCTGACACCCGTGAGTATCCATGGCACGCAAGACGGCAGCGTGACCTTCAGGAACAACTGGCGGCGATTGGCTCCCATGAGCCTGACTGCGGCCACGATATCGCTATCGATGCTTCTAATGCCTGAATACGTGCTGAAGAAGACGAGATAGAAGACCAACAGGGAGGACAGGAATATCTTCGATTCCATGCCTAGTCCGAACCAGAGGATAAAAATGGGCGCCAATGCCAGTTTGGGAATTCCGTATAGGGCGGTAATGATGGGCTCAAAAAGATCGGCAAGCCGTTTCGTCTTCCCCAGGCCCACGCCGAAAACGATGCCGACCATTGTTCCAAGAACCAGCCCCAATGCAGCTTCTTGGGTGGTCGTTAGCAGGTGGGGGAGGATTTCCCCGCTGGATACGAAGTGATAGAAATCGGTGATTATGGCTGAAGGCTGGCTGGCGTAGAACGTGTTGATGATCTTCTGCCTTGCCGCCAGCTCCCAGAAAAGAAGTAGTGTGGAGACGACGGCGAGGATGGACAAGCGGTTGCGCAGAGATTCGGTGCGAAGTTGATCAGCCATAGATTTCCCCGTCGGCCTCTGCAA
Source organism: Thermodesulfobacteriota bacterium (assembly GCA_034190285.1). Lineage (GTDB taxonomy): Bacteria > Desulfobacterota > DSM-4660 > Desulfatiglandales > Desulfatiglandaceae > JAXHTA01. The sequence continues at coordinate 2,426 of JAXHTA010000323.1, forward strand.
GGACTTCGGCACTGAGATCCTGCCATATGCGTTTGTGCAGCGAAATGAATTCCTCCGTGAACTTGCTCTCCGACACCGATCTCGGGCGCTGCAAAGGGATCTCATACTCCGCCCTCACCTGAGCCGGTCGGCCTGAAAACAGGATGACCCTGTCGGACAGGGTGATGGCCTCACCGAGGTCGTGCGTGACCATGACGATGGTCTTGCGGCGGTTGTGCCAGAGGTTGAGAATATCCTCTTCAAGGGCGTCCCTTGTCTGAACATCCAGCCCGACGAATGGTTCGTCCATGAAAATAATGTCTGGATCGTAGGCCAGCGCACGGATGACCGCGACCCGCTTTTTCATGCCGCCGGAAAGTTCGAACGGGTAGCTTTGTGCGAAGTCGAGCAGGTTCACCTGGGACATGAGCTGTTCGGAAATACTCCGCCGCTGTCTGGGAGGCACCTTGCGGAGTTCCAACCCCATTTCGACGTTTTTTTGGACTGTGCGCCAGGGCAGAAGCGTGTCGGCCTGTGATATGAAACCAAGATTCGGATGGTTGTTTACCGCTCCGCCATACACCATGATCGTGCCGGAGTCCGGTTCGTGCAGGCCTGCCATTAGATTGAGCAAAGTGCTTTTCCCACACCCGCTCGGCCCTACAAGCGTCAGAAACTCCTGATCTTTGACATCGAAGGAGACGCCGTTTAACGCGTTAATTGCCGAGCCGCTTTTAAGGGTGTGGGTCTTGTGGACGCCCCTAACCGAAATGGAAAGGCTGCGCACGCGTGTGGAGGGAGTCTCCTGGGTCGGTGTTTTGCAGTAATAGGCCACGCCCTTTCGGATGTTCAGCTCAACGTCCTGTTCTTTGGCTCTTTTGAGGATATCGTCTTTTGCGGAATCCGGCTCAGCGGCGTTTACGGTGTCGATAACCCCTTGAACTACGGCAGGGAATGCCTCGTAGGGCATGGCGACCCCCAACTCCGAGTCAGCCCAGGCACAAGTGTATCGTGTATTGGAGCAGAGCAGAGAGGTGTTTATATCACTGGTCAGAAATGGCCGAACCGTGAGTTCCGCGCACAGTCCCTGCATGCCCATGCCCTGCATGGGGGTGAGCGGCCCCGAACCGTGGATTCGGCCCTGAACCATGCGCATGGCCTGATTCGGGTTGCATATGGCGATAACCACATGGGGTGTAGCCTTACAGCCTAACAACGGCTGCACCGCGATGCCGTATACCTCTCTTTCCATCCTGGCCACGTGCGTGGCGGTCTCCCGTGCGCATTCCAAGTTATTGTACATGCCAAGGGAGAGATATCGTCTTCCGGAGAGGTATTCCTCGTCGGGCGGAACCATGCCCAGAGCCCGTGTCGCGCCGGGACAAGATATTTGCTTCAGTCCAGCCTTCCTTTCAAACCCGATGGTCGCCATTCTGACCAGGGAACAATACGATATGGATTGGGTGGAAAGCGGGACCATGCACGTATTGAATTCCTCTTTATCGAAGAGGAAGGTGACTCCCACCAACTGCCGCTTCAGGCCGAGGGCACAACCAAGTGACGAGGTTAAGGACGTTTTTTCATCGGTTTTTTCCATTGTTTTTCCAATTGCTTAAGTTCGGTCAGGTGGCGGGAATCTCGTTCGCCCACGTAAGATCCCTGATTATTTCCGGGATTGGTCGGGCCATCGCCAATGCAAGTACGACAGACGGCCCGGAGACGATTAGGTGATGTCAGATTGGATATGATTTTGGCACACGGCTTCGTCTAACAAACCCGGTTAGAGGGATAAGAGCCATCAAGTGAAGCCAAAATCATGTGTCATGGAAGACCTCGAAAAAAGTGAAAAGTTGAATGACTCTATCTATACTTTCTGGAAAGAGTTTTTGGCAGCGTTACCCGTCGAGAACCTCGACAACATACAATCCATAAACCTTGCATGGTCTTCCTTCTTTGGCCTTGGCAAAATTCTTTTTCTTTAAAGCTGTAATATCTCCATTGCTGGATGCCAACAGCTTCATCGAGAAATCTTGGGTTTCTGGGTGGGCTCTATCTAATATGGCTAATTTCGATATGTCAAATAGGAATTTACGATAGTTTTACTCGGCGCTATCAAAATTTTCAATAGAGTGAGTATCTTAGTGATTCTATAGACTTGTAGCGGAATACGACAGGCTTTTTCCCATAGCGTGCGTTCTCTAAAATCTCTCCTACTCCTTCAAGCTGGTGAAATTCTGTCAGGACAACGGTAGCTTGATGGTGGATTCGGAAGGGTGATGACGAGAATTTTGCATAGAGCACTGGTTGCAAGATACAAGGATAGGGCGATTCCGATTACCACGGCCGAAGATTTTCTTGCAACCATCCAAGAGGATCTCAAGAATGAAA
>JAXHTA010000324.1:0-4781 GCA_034190285.1 Thermodesulfobacteriota bacterium
ACCGCTTCATCTCGTAATAGCGTTCAAACTGTTCATCCGCTTTTTTCAATACATCAAGTACAAACCCACTATCCCCCAATATCCTCTGATCGCCCTTCACCCTTTCCTGCCCGTCGATCCTAATCTTCTTGACACCTTTACAACCACCTAAGCTCCGAATCGGACCGCCACCGGCCAACTCGGGCCGACTTCCTAATGCTATCCCTTCTTTTAAATTTGCATTATACTGAGCCCTCGCCTTGCTTATTGTCTTGCCAAAACATGAAAGAACGTATTTTGTGTCCATCCACTCGCATTCTCTTTTCCCCATCAACACAGCGTGACCGCAGTATTCGTAACGGTTCAAATAGCTTAGATCGGAAACAATGCCTGCACGTAAAGGATTGAGATGGATATATCGATATATTCCTGCGGTTAAAATTTTCGCCCGCCTCGATCTCGACGAAAAATCCTAGTTTTCGTTCACACACTAATAGATGTCTTCCTGGCATACAATCGACTTAAATCGATTCTGAAAAAGAGGCCCATGACGCAGATGACGACGATTAAAACCGACCACATATCCGGTCAGCAATCTTTTCATTACTATTGAAAGCCCCGCTTTTCCAGTACGCAAAAGAAAGTGGGCATGGTTGGATAACATTGCCCAAGCATAGCACGAGGTCTTGGTAACCGGCAATAATTCCCCAAGACGTCTTAACAGATTATCACGATCCTTGTTGTCTTCGAAGATATTCCGGCGTTTGATACCTCGAATAATAACATGGTGGAGCACACCGGGGGCGTCTAATCGGGCTAATCTTGGCATGCGGATTTCTTACCACATCTTATACTCCCATGTCAAATTACTTATTTTCCTATGACCGTCCCCGAGTTCCGTAGGCTATTGGCTGAAGGCTTTCGGCTTTGTGAGTCGATTCCCTTAAAGCCTTAAATTTACAGCCTAATAGGCTGCCAGTGTCGGATCAATGCGCGGTCATTCACACACAGAAAAAACACTATGTCAAAAAATCCATAGACTGGCCTGGTATCTTTTTGCGCAAGAATCTCGCCTTTTGAAAATTAGGCGCTTTGACCTGTAGGGATTTTTTTTGCCAAGGCCCCCTGTTTTACTTAGAATTTTCTTAACATCCTCTTTAGAAATCTGTTGGAAAGCTTTCTGCTATGTCAAATAAATTGTTGACATGGGCGATAATACACGTTAATTGAGCCTAAAGCATAAAGCACCATTGAGGAAATGGTTCAGAATTTTCATTTCTATTCATCTCTTATCCAGAACTTATGAGATACTTCTTAGAAGGCAGGGCGCAACCTATGTGGGCCTATGTGGGGTTGTTGCATGCCTGAACAAAAGGAACCTGGCGAGCCTGGTCGACGCGGTTCCGAGTTTTAATCATCAAACCATACATCAATTCATATCGAACTCGTGTTGGGATTCACAAGCTGTCATTGATCGGATTGCGTTAGATGTTGATAAGTTGATCGCTGACCATTAGAACGTCTAACTTGCTTGTTGGCGACCTTGGCTTTGCCAGAAATAGTACGAATCCGTTGGCATAGCCATTAATGACTTGACTATCTTGGCAGAAGGGACAATGGCAACATTAGTGCGTTTGCAGCTCTGTGCAATAGCACATATGTGACTTTAATGGATGCCGGCTGAATCTTACTGGGGACGATAGACACTACCCACAATTGACCGTTCTGTCATCGGACGTTTACTCCCGCAGTTTCCACCAAAACGAGACCCAAGCGTATAAAGTATTATAGATAGCACCTGAACGAAAGCCAGGAGGTCGCTCGTCAACTGTCGGGGAAGGAGGTGATACTTGTGAAGCTGTGAACGGGCAGCGAGGTTAGGAAAGAGGGAGCGTTCTTTAGGATGAACTATAGAAGAGGAGGGATAACATGGCAGAGTACTCTACTGTAGGTAAAAGGGTGCCTAAAAAGGATTCAGGAGCGATGGTAACAGGGGAAGCCAAGTTCGCAGCAGACATAACGCTGTCGGGCATGCTTCATGGAAAGGTGCTTTACAGCCCTTATCCTCACGCCAAAATACTCAACATAGATACGAGCAAAGCGGAAAGACTCCCTGGAGTAAAGGCCGTTATAACCGGAAAGGAAACTCCCAGGAAGCCTTTCGAGCTTCGCTGGGGTCTCGAAGCCGATGATAAGGACACTTATATTATGACCGCGGATAGGGTTCGCTACACTGGCGATGGATTAGCTGCCGTAGCAGCCATTGACGAGGACACCGCCGAAGAGGCCCTGGAACTCATTGAGGTGGAATACGAGATTCTGCCCATTCTGGATACTATTGAAAAGGCGATGGCACCGGGAGCAGTTAGGATTCAGGATTATGCAGAGCGGAACATCCTGGAGACAAGGGCGGAAAAATATGGCGATGTAGAAAAGGGATTTCAGGAATCAGATTATGTGAGAGAAGATATGTTCAAGTTTCCGATCACTGCCTATATGCACCCTGAGACGATGGGATGTGTCGTCAGTTATGACAGTGCGTCAGACAGGTATACCTTCTGGAGCGGAGCGGCTTGGGCATACACCTTCCGATCAGTCTTGAGCGTCATGCTGGATGTGCCCTGGCAAAGGATTAAGATTATTACACCTTTCATTGGCGCCAGTTTTGGTGGCCGTGGAACGTGGATTTATCCCTCGCACCTTTGCGGTGCACTTCTTTCAAAAAAGACTGGACGCCCTGTGAAGATCGTGAACACCAGAGAAGAAGATGTTCTGCACCGATGTGCCTATCATAAAACATTAATTACCGTGAAAACAGGGGTCAAGAAGGATGGCACTGCAGTGGCCCGAGAAGCCAGCATCGTATACGATATTGGTGCCTACAGCGGGTTTGAGGCCAAGATAGGGACAATCATCAATTTTATCTGGTTCCATGTACCTTTTGTGGTTCCGAATTTTAAGGCCGATGTAACCATGGTCTTCACGAACAACCCTCCCCATGGCCCGTTTAGGAGTTACGGCAACATCCAGCCGATAGTAGCCTGTGAGTTGCAACTTGAGCTGATAGCCAGAGAGTTGGGCATTGATCCAATGGTTGTCAAGATGAAAAACACGGTTACACCTTATTCTACGACTCCTCTTGGCTGGGAAACAAAGAGCTGCGGCATGAACGAATGCATCGAAAAATCAGGCAAGGCGATTAACTGGGAAGAGCGCGGGGAAAAACTGCCCAAAGGCCGCGGCAAAGGGATTGGAACTGCTTCGTTTCCTTCTCCCCGGGGCGGGAGGCCGGACAATCCTCTTACCGCTAATGTTATAGTCAATAGTGACGGGACCGCAGATCTTCATACTATAGGAACTGACAGCGGCTCCGGACAGTATTGCGCCATGAGCCAGATCGTGGCCGAAGAGTTAGGCATACCGTTTGACGATGTAACAAGAACGGCAGTCGACACAGACGTTAGCCTTGACAGAGAGAACCAGTCCATTGTCACTATCTCTACGATGGGAAGGGCGCCTCAACTCGCCGCCATAGACGCCAGGAAAAAGATTCTGGAAGTTATGGCGGACAAAATGGAGGCCAATGTACTGGATATGGAGTCCAAAGGTGGAAGAGTGTATGTCAAGGGAAGCCCTGAAAAGGGAGTCTCCTTTGCCGAGGCGGCCACAATAGCCATTGCTGAAAGAGGTTCTATCGTGGGTAAGGGAGAGTATGTCTCACCGGCATGGGATAAAGGCCCGGACTACGTTCTTGACCTGTTCAAACGTTTCGGGATCTATGGAGACATTGCTGGCTCCGGTTACGGAGCGGCCGCTGCCGATGTAGAGGTAGACATGGAGACAGGCAAGATACGAATACTGAGTTTGGCCCACGCCTACGATATAGGATTTGCATTGAACCCCCTTCTCATAGAGGCCCAGCTTGAAGGAGGGGCGGCCCTATCCATAAGCAAGAATTTTTCTGAAGAGGTCCTCATAGATGAGGGGCAAATCCTTAACCCCACTTACTTGAACTACCGAACGATCACAGCCCTGGAAATGCCTCCAGTGATACCCATTATTGTCGAAACAGAAAGTGACCCGAGCGAGGGGCCATATGGGGCCAAAGAGATGGGCATGGGAGTACTCATGAGTGCCGGCCCGGCCGTTGCAAGCGCCATCTACAACGCAACAGGGGTCATGATAAAGGAGTTTCCAGCCACATCAGAAAGAATACTGCGTGCATTGCAGGCCAAGAAGTAGGCATTAATTGGGTGAAACACAATAGACCAAAACAGCTAAGGGAGGTTACAAGAATGAATCGACAGCTAATAGAACTGACTGTAAATGGAGATTCTTACGAAGTGGCCATAGCTCCCCATCGTACTCTGCTTGAGGTTTTAAGGGAGGATATAGGTCTCACCGGAACCAAAGAGGGCTGCGATCTTGGAGAATGCGGCAATTGCACTGTAATCATGGACGGGAAGGCCGTGCTTTCGTGTCTCATTTTGGCCCTGGACGCCAGGGAAAAAGAGATCCTCACAATTGAAGGTCTTGCCGAGGATGGTGAACTCCATACCATTCAAAAATCATTTGTGGAACAAGGCGCTGTCCAGTGCGGCTTTTGCTCCCCTGGCATGATAATGACTGCCAAGACGCTGCTTGATAAGAATTCCAAGCCCACGGAAGAAGAAATTAGAAAGGGTATCTCCGGCAACCTTTGCCGCTGTACAGGTTATGCCAAGATTGTAGAGGCCATTTCAGTGGCCTCTGAAGGCAGCTAACAGAAAGGAGGAAAGTCATGAGGTTATCGAGATTTGAAT
>JAXHTA010000325.1:0-4737 GCA_034190285.1 Thermodesulfobacteriota bacterium
GAGACGGCAGGGGGCCTGGTCTGCCTTCTTGATCGCAAAGGCGCCTGGAATGGCCTGGGCATACTTCTTGCTGGCGGCCTTTTTGTCAGAGAGACCCTGATCGTATTCATTAGGTAATATAACGGGACATACGTCGGTGCAATCGCCGCAGGCAGTGCACTTAGACTCATCAATATAACGGGGAGACTTGCGGATGGTTACCGTGAAATCTCCCTTTGAACCATCTACCTTTTCAACCTCTGCGCAGGTAATCAGGTTGATATTCAAATGCCGGCCGACCTCGACCAGTTTAGGAGAGATAATTCACATGGCACAATCATTGGTGGGAAATGTCTTATCCAGCTCAGACATCACACCGCCAATGGCCGATGATTGCTCAAGGAGATGAACGTAGTACCCGGAATTAGCGAGATCCAGGGCCGATTGCATGCCTGCGATTCCACCCCCTACCACAAGAATGGATCCAGAGAGTTTCTTTGGATTCTTGTTCGACATTATTCTTTCCCTTTCCGTTTAGAGTTTTGCCTCGTCCAAGACCTGGGGAAGATAGTCCTCCCAGCCAATTGTAGATACCAGGACGCCTGCCATTCCCATCTCTTTGATGCGGGTTATTAGGTCTCCAGCAATCCTTATACATTCTTTGACCTTATCAGTGCTCTTTTGTATGTTCCTGACCATCTCCGAGGGAATGGATACTCCTTTGACATTCCGATCTATGTACCTGGCCATACCCGCCGATTTTAGAAGAAGGACGGTGGGAATCACGCCGATACGGCCGGTATCGATGCGTCTTATAAACTGCTGAAAACGGCGGATGTCAAATATGGGGTTGGTGATGACGTATTCCACACCAAGGTTTATCTTCTTCTCAAGGTTTTCCAATTCAATTTCCAGGAGCCCACCGGAGACGGCAGTATCTACGGTCGAACCGGTGCAAAACCTCGGGGACGCCCCTCTTAATTCAATCCCCGCCAAGTCTTTGCCGTTTTGAAGACTTTGGATGGCCTCGAGAAGCTCCATCAAGCCCAGATCACTAACTGTCCTGGCATGGGGATGGTCTCCAAATCTTATGTCTTCACCGGGTACTGCCATAACATTCTTTACACCCAAGGCCCCAGCAGCCAGTATGTCGGACTGTAGGGCCAGGCGGTTTCTGTCCCGACAACAGACCTGAAGCAAAGTCTCAATGCCCTCATGTTGCAAAAAGGCGCAGCCTCCCAAGGAACTGGCCTTTAAGACTGCGTTGGCCATCTCGGGAATGACAATGGCTTCCACTCTGCCTTTTACGAGATTGGCGCTTCTGGAAAGAGTTGAAAAATCAGCTCCTTTAGGTGGTTCGAATTCTCCGAGAACAACAAATTTTTTTGATCTAATCTTTTCTTGGAGTGGCATGTGGGAAACCTCCGGAATGCTGTATTGTGTAATTAATGGCATTTGATATAGCCATTTCAAGATCCTGTGTACCAAATGACTTTATGTGGTAATAGAATATCCTCTGTTGTCGGATTCTGCTTTCAAATTCAGGAGTGTTGGTTTCAGCACAGATAATAATTGGAAGATTTTGCTCGATACCTTTTATGATTGAAATGAAACCGGAATCTTCTCCCAAAAGGGCGGCGTCGAGTACAAGAACATCCACAATCTGGTTCTGTAGGGTTAGAAGTGTCTCCTTTAAAGTCCAGCTCTGAATTATCCTAAACCCGATATCCGTCAAAAAGGGTTGAAGTTCCAACGATATCATCTCGGCTGGTTCAGCAATAAGAATGGCTTTTTTCATACCCATACAACTCCCGAACCCTACTCCTTTTTTCAAATAGTGCCCGAATCGATCACACACTATATATCGCCCGAAATCTGTCGTTGTCTTCGGCCGCTGCAATTAAAGGGAGCGCCCCCAGCAAGATTCCTGCTTTGTTGCCATAGGAACGCAGCAAGCTTCGTGCCATTAACAAGAAAGAAATAGGTGTCTGATTTCCATGTCCCCTGGAAGAGGAAAAAGCCAGCCGTAGATCAGTTATTTAAGCACAGTGCTGCAATGAAGGCGTGGCGGAATGCAATTCTTTGCAGAATGCCACCTAAAGGCCGGTGAGCACACTTATGCGGCATTTTGAACCATAACTAAACCCAAAAAGCATTCAAATAGTTGTTTTGTTGGAATAAAAATAGGACGGGGCTAAAATTACCAAATGTTACATAATTACCCATTTATATTGATCTGGAGAGGGGCAACCAGGGCTATGATGGGTATGTCACATTCAATACGTGCGATGGGTCTATGGAGCGGCCTCCTTGAATAATATCCTGTTCTCAATCATTACATCCATAACCATTCTGGCTGCATCCTCTGGATACACAACGGAAGAATCGATGACCAGTGAAGGATGTTCCGGGCGTTCGTAGGGTGCCGTGATACCCGTAAAGTCCCGGATCAAGTTTCGCTGTGCCTTTTCATAAAGGCCCTTTGGGTCCCTTTCCGCACAGACTTCGATTGGACACCTGACGTATATCTCATAGAATCGATCATTACCGACTAGATCTCTGATCCTATCTCTATCATTCCGGTAGGGCGAAATAAAGGCCGTTATGGCGATAACTCCTGCATCCACGAAAAGCTTGACCATCTCTCCTATACGGCGGATGTTTTCAGTGCGGTCTTCAGGCAAAAACCCTAGATCCTGACAGAGGCCATGTCGCACGTTATCACCATCAAAGACGTAGGTAGAGGAACCCTTCTCATGAAGCAGCTTTTCAAGAAGGTGTGCAATTGTGGACTTTCCAGATGCTGAGAGGCCTGTGAACCATACCACTGCACCTTTATGGCCGTGGAGATCTTCTCGATCTTCACGGGAAATATGACCGTTAAACCATGTGATGCTATTCTTCATTAACAGCTCCAAGATTGATTAAGCAGTTCAGGGTAAGAAAGATCAGAAAACTGGACCCTAGTAGAGGCCATATTTCTTTATCTTCATACCCAGTGTCTTGCGATTTATACCGATAATATCCGCTGCCTGTGTCTTTTTACCTTTTGTACGACGCAGCACAAAACGGATGTATTTTTTCTCCAACTCTTCAAGGGTCAAGGGATCTTCAGAGAATATCTGAAATTCTCCTTGTCTCTGGGAGATAAACGCGGGCAGATCTATGGCCCGTATGACGTTTGTATCCTCAAGAATGAGTATACGTTCAATAGTGTGTTCGAGTTCCCTTACGTTTCCCGGCCAGGCGTAATCCTTCAGGATTTCGCTTGCCTCCGGCGAAATTTCAGGTAATGGCTTTTTCATCCTCCTACTTAGCTTTTCGAGAAAGTGATTGACTAGAAGCGGTACATCCTCCTTTCTCTTCCTCAAAGGAGGGAGATGAATAGGAACAACGCGCAACCTGTAGTAAAGGTCCTCTCTGAAGTCTCCTTGTCGGACCGAGTCGCGGAGATTCCTATTGGAGGCTGCAATAATCCTTATATCAAGCTCGATCTTTTTCTGGCCTCCAACCTTCATGAATTCGCGTTCCTGGATCACCCTAAGGAGCTTGGCCTGAATCTTCAGGCTCAGGTTCGCTATTTCATCGAAAAAAAAGGTGCCGTGGTTAGCCAGTTCAAAGAAACCGTGTTTTGTCTGATCAGCCCCGGTAAAAGAGCCTTTGACATGCCCAAAAAGCTCACTTTCAAGCAAGGTCTCCACCAATGAAGAGCAATCTACAGCCACGAATTCCTTATCCTTCCGGTTGCTGTTCGTATGAACCGCGCGGGCCACTAATTCTTTTCCGGTACCGGACTCCCCGGTGACAAGCACCGTACTGTCAGTATGAGCCACCTTGAGAATTTTCTCAAATACGGCTTTCATTGATCGGCTATGACCTACAATGAGATTCTCATCAGAGTCTATCTTCAGACCTTTGCTGCTTATTGCGGATTTCCGGGTGGAGGCGGCATGCCGGGGGCGCATCTTTTTCAAGGTGGCATCCAGATCATCCAGTCGGAAGGGTTTGACGAGGTAGTCAATCGCCCCGAGTTTGATACAGTGAACCGCTGAATCAATTGTAGGATAACCGGTAATCATTATGACATCTGTTTCGGGGTGCTTGGCACGTATCAGTTTGAGCACGGTGATACCATCCATATCCGGCATACGGATATCAAGCAACACCAAATCAAAAGGTTCGTGCTCCAAAAACTCCAGGGCCTCTTGACCGTTGGCAGCTAACTTAGTCTCCATTCCCCTGTTGTTGAGGGCCCTGCTTATGCCGTTTCTGACAACAGGCTCATCATCAACAACCAGAACCTGCCGTGCATACTTCGTATCGTTCATTTGATATTCTGAGCTGAGAAAAAAGCACTATTCCCAGCCTGATAGGCTAAAAATAAGTGTTTTTAATACTTGGCTATCACACTAGGCTGCAACCGGCAAGAGTATCCTGAAAGTTGTACCTTTATCCACGACACTTTCCACATCAATAGTCCCGTGATGCGCCTCAACAACTCCCCTGACAATGGCAAGACCAAGCCCTGTGCCAATGACTTCTCGGGTCTTTGGATGCTTTACTCGATAGAACTTGTCAAAGATCTTGGGCAGCTCTTCATAGGGTATTCCCACACCCGTATCCTGGACCTTGATTTCCATATGTTCTCCCAAGACCTGGGCCTTAACAGTTACCTGACCTCCGTCAGGTGAGTAATCTATGGAATTGCCGATAAGGTTGCTGAAAACCTCCTCCATTTTCTTGGGATCGGCCTGGACC
>JAXHTA010000326.1:0-4718 GCA_034190285.1 Thermodesulfobacteriota bacterium
AAGGAATTCTTCGCCGGCGATTACGACCGCGAAGAATTCCTTTTTCCCCCGGTCCAACAATCCCCGGTAGTCCTCTTCATGCATAATTTCTCCCGAACATGAGGATGAATAGCAAATATACAAAATGTTATCATGATTCCCAAAATGAGAATTAATATAAATAGTTCTGATGACGGCTTCATAAATGTAATCCTTTCTGAAAATATAACATAAAGAGATAATGCAATAGAAATCCAGCTACCTATGAGTTGATTTTTAATATTGAAACCTATTTTCCTCAGCATTTATTACCATCCTCCGCCAGATGGTCCGCATTTTAAACAAGGGGGAAGCCGTTGCGGATACGGTGTTCGGGAGCTACCCTATCCCCCATGCTTGGATTTTCAGTTCAGCGGCCTATGTCCGCTGTAGCAGGTTTGTTGGCTTGCGTAAGACTGAGCCAACAAGTAATTCTATTGTTCCGCATAACTCCATATTTGGAGTGCTATACAGAAAGCTCAAGAATTGAAGTTGCCGTCAAAAACTGTTAAAAAGCCCATTAAGTTAAGAGGTTATAGGATCATCGAGGCTTTCTCGATCTCTGGCTCCTCATTCCATGAGAACTTTTTCGACTTGATAGAAATCATAGTCTATATCGGCCAAATCAAAAACCGGACGAACATGATCATAAGCGTATAGGGTTTTATCCATCGTCCCGCATAGTGAGTTATATCAAGGATGGTTGATCAGAAGCTGAAAACGGTTCATTAGGTTTCATCAGGCGGGATGATGGATAAAACCCTGTTGAACTGAGCCGAGTTTAAGAAGACTTACCAGTATTTATGGAGATTGTAAAGGATTGTTCTTGACCGAGGCGAAAAAGCATGCAAAGGAAATGGTATGGGGCATTTCGAGGCCTTCTTCAAGCATTTTGTCCATTTTACTATCAACATGCAATTTGGAGTTATTAACCAAATCAAGCCTGTAAGCCTTCTAATAACCGCAATAAGACCATCTGATTACGCAAAGGCATTGGTGTCACCAATAATTTGCCTGTCTCCACCCCCACCCTACCACCATCATCGGATGTAAGAACCTCAGAGCCCTCAAGTTCAACGAGGCTTTTTATTTTGGCAGTGAATCAGGGAGGAAACCATAATGGATTAATGTTGACATGTCCTTTATTACGCATATAATATACGTAAATATTGAAGAGGGAAAGAAGAGATGAAAACAGCAAGTGTTGGAGAAATCCAGAAAAATTTTGCCAAGGTTCTTAACGACATCAGAAATGGTGATGAAATAATTATTACAAAAAGAGGAAAACCCATAGCCAGAATAGTTTCCCTACCTCCAAAAAGCGAAATTGAATGGCCTGATTTCTACAGTGAAGCGATTAACCTTAAAGGCAAGCCAATAAGCGAAATAGTTATTGAAGGCAGGGAGGACCGGTTTTAATTGCTTTACGTCGATACAAGTGTAATCGTTAAACTCTATTTCAAAGAAGAATATTCCCTGAGTGTCTCAAATTGGCTTAAGGAGAATAATGAAGCCATTCCTTTTACAACTTTTCACGAATTGGAGTTCAACAATGCTGTCAATCTGAAGGAATTCAGGGCAGAGATTACAGCGGATGAGATACGCCTTATTATGGCAAGATTTGCTGAACATGAAGGCAAAGGAGTGTTTTATCGTCCACAAATAAGTTGGAATGACACATTCAGATACGCTGTTGATTTATCAAACAAACACACAAACAAAACAGGCTCAAGGGCCTTGGACATCCTGCATGTGGCCTCAGCTTTATCAATTAGAGCTGACAGGTTTCTTACTTTCGACGAAAGGCAATCCACATTAGCTGCTCTATCAGGAATGAGGATAGCAAAAGTAATATAACTTCACATCTTAAATGATCGTTTCCTGATCTTCGCGACCTTTGCCACGGGCAGGCAAGCGGCCATCGGGAGACTCCGAAGCTATTGATAGGAGGCCCCTTAAAAAACTAAGATGACACTAAGATGGGGAGGCAATAAAGTAGAAAATTATCCCCTGTGGGAAAGGCTTCCAGTCTCGACTAAAGCCACCCTTACCCTTCTCCCCACCTTGGACTCCGCGAACTCCTGGTACGGGGAGTTCCATCCCAATAGTTCAGCGCCATGTTTCAGGGAGGCAACACTCAACAAATGAACCTAGTAAGACTATTATTGAATAGATTGAAATCAATATGAATTAACCAATGAAGCTATTATATGTGAATGGTTGAAATAACTTGACCTAAAAGAAAACGAATGTTAATTGAGAAAAATTATTATTAAGGATGAAGAGAGTCCAGTTGGCAGATCATAAAAAGAGATTTGAAATCATCATTCAGAAATTAAGGGATAATGGTCACAAGATAACACCTCAGCGGCTGGCTATTGTCAAAATTCTGGCCAGAAGTGACGGCCATCCCAGTGTCGAGAACATCCATGAACAGATCAAGAAAAACTTCCCGACAATGAGTCTTGCAACTGTGTACAGAAATATTGTATTAATTAAATCACTTGGTGAAGTTCTTGAATTAGGGTTCCCGGATGGAAGTAACCGATATGATGGAAACAAGCCTGACCCCCATCCACACGTCATCTGCATCAAGTGCAAAAAAATTGTTGACCCAGAGCTGGATAGCCTGGATGAAATGAAAAAGGAGGTCGCATTAGGGACGGATTTCACGATTCTGAATCATAGGCTGGACTTTTTCGGTATATGTGGCAGTTGCATGGCAGAGAAAGTCTGATATATTTTTTTGCCATTACTTGATAGTCGTTATCATGTGATATTTTATATCTAAACCCTAAAAACGAAAGGAGGAAGCCTTATGAATGAAGATAGCAAGAGCTCGGTAAAGGGCATGGCTGGCAAACCTATTGCCGGTGGTGGCACATCGGTCCGGGACTGGTGGCCGAATCAGTTGAATCTTAACATTTTGCATCAGCATTCTCCAAAGTCCAATCCGATGGGTGAAGAGTTCAACTACGCTGAAGAGTTCAAGACACTCGATCTGGAGGCCATAAAGAAGGACCTTTATGCGCTGATGACCGACTCGCAGGACTGGTGGCCGGCTGATTACGGCCACTACGGGGGCCTCTTCATCCGGATGGCGTGGCACAGCGCAGGTACCTACCGCATGGGCGACGGCCGCGGGGGCGGTGGGTCCGGCAACCAGCGCTTTGCGCCCCTCAACAGCTGGCCGGACAACGTGAACCTCGACAAGGCTCGGCGGCTGCTCTGGCCGATCAAGCAGAAATACGGCAGAAAGATCTCCTGGGCCGATCTCATGATCCTTGCCGGCAACTGCGCGCTGGAGTCAATGGGATTCAAGACCTTCGGCTTCGGAGGCGGCCGTGAAGACATATGGGAGCCGGAAGAAGATATTTACTGGGGGACCGAGAGCGAGTGGCTTGGCGACAAGCGCTACTCCGGCGACCGGGATCTCGAAAACCCGCTTGCCGCCGTGCAGATGGGCCTGATCTACGTGAACCCGGAAGGGCCGAACGGCAACCCGGACCCGGTCGCCTCCGGCCGCGACGTCCGCGAGACCTTTGCACGTATGGCCATGAACGACGAAGAGACTGTTGCACTGGTCGCCGGCGGGCACACCTTCGGCAAGTGCCACGGCGCTGGCGATGCAGCACATGTGGGTCCGGAACCTGAAGCCGCCGGCATCGAGGAGCAGGGCCTCGGCTGGAAGAGCAGCTTCGGCAGCGGCAAAGGCGGCGATACGATTTCCAGCGGCATAGAGGGGGCCTGGAAACCGAACCCGACCAAATTTGACCTGGGCTACCTGAGGGTGCTGTTCAAATACGAATGGGAGCTGGTCAAGAGCCCTGCTGGCGCGCATCAGTGGCTGGCCAAGGACGTAGATGAAAATGATATGATAGTGGACGCACACGACCCGTCGAAAAAGCACCGGCCCATGATGACCACGGCGGACCTCTCTCTTCGCTTCGACCCGATCTACGAGCCGATCGCCCGGCGCTACCTGAAGAACCCAGAGGAGTTCAAGGACGCCTTTGCCAGAGCGTGGTTCAAGCTTACCCACCGCGACATGGGTCCCCGCTCGCGATATCTCGGCGCAGAGGTCCCTGCGGAGGTACTGATATGGCAGGACCCGGTGCCCGCCGGCGATCACGAGCTGATCGACACACAGGACATCGCCGACCTCAAAGGCAGGATCCTTGCCTCGGGCCTTTCGATCTCGGAACTGGTCTTGACCGCCTGGGCTTCGGCATCAACGTTCCGTGGTTCTGACAAGCGAGGTGGGGCGAACGGCGCGCGTATTCGTCTTGCGCCGCAAAAGGATTGGGAAGTCAACCAGCCTGAGCAACTTGCCACTGTGCTTAAGACCCTTGAGGGAATCCAAAAGAATTTCAACGCCGCGCAGTCCGGTGGGAAGAAGGTTTCGATCGCCGACGTTATTGTTCTGGGCGGTTGCGCAGGTGTCGAGCAAGCCGCGAAGAATGCCGGTCACGATGTGACCGTTCCATTTACGCCGGGACGCACCGATGCGTCACAGGAGCAAACAGATGTTCAGTCATTCGCCGTGCTCGAACCGTATGCAGACGGGTTCCGTAATTACCTCAAAGCAAACTACGCGGTATCTGCAGAGGAACTGCTGGTTGATCGGGCCCAACTGCTGACGCTGGCCGCTCCCGAGATGACGGTTCTTGTTGGTGGTATGCGAGTCTTGAATGCCAACT
>JAXHTA010000327.1:0-4710 GCA_034190285.1 Thermodesulfobacteriota bacterium
AGCCGATCGCCGCAAGAATCACTAATTTAAAGAGCCCCATCTGTCTTTCCCATTCCAGTTACAGCCTGGCCTTCTTCAGGCAGGTCTTCATTCAGCTGAAACATCGTCTTGCCCAAGGCGGGGTGAATCAAATCCGGGGCCAATTGAACCATCGGCACAAGGACGAATCTTCTCAAATGCATAAGGGGGTGAGGGACCGTCAGTCCCTCCTCCTCAATCACATCGTGTCCAAATAGAAGAATGTCCAGGTCAATGATGCGTGGATCCCATTTTTCCTTTCTTTTTCTTCCCATATCAGCCTCAACAGACAGCAGAATCTTCAGCAGATTACGGGCCGGCTTTTCAGTGGATACTGCAATCACGGCGTTGACAAACCAATCCTGTCCCTCTACACCAATAGGCTCGGTCACGAAAAAATCAGATCGGGCCTCGACCCTTAGCCCGGATATCCTTTCAATTAGGCCCACTGCCTTGAGGCAATTACCTTTTTTGTCTCCGAGATTGGATCCTATACCAACGTAGGCAATCTTTCTCATGGGCAAGCGCCGTCTTCAGACCCTAAGTGAACCGGCTTTTCAGATCAGCATCTCTCAGGTTCCGGGCACCAGGTCCCGGCAACATTGGGCTTTGACCAGTTTGCCTAGAATGTAATTGTTCTAAGTCTTTCTATGGCCTCAGAAAGTCTTTCCCGTTTCTGGGTCAATGCGATACGGAAATACCCTTGCCCGGGCTCGCCAAAACCGTTTCCTGGGGTCACCACCAGACCTGCTTCTTCCAACAAACGCGTCGCCAATTGGGTTGATGTGTAACCTACAGGAACCCCAACCCACAGGTAAAAAGTTGCCTTTGGCGATTCCACATCAAAGCCAACATCCTTGAGGCCTTTGACCATCAGGTCCCGCCTTCCGGCATATACCTGGACCACGTCCCGGACGCACGTCTTATCTCCTTTCAGGGCAGCAATGGCGGCTACTTGAACTGCCTGGAAGACACCTGAGTCAATATTGCTTTTGACTGCGCCGAGCCCCTGAATTGCCTTGGGATTACCCACTGCAAACCCGATTCGCCAACCGGTCATATTGTATATCTTGGAAAGAGAATGAAATTCAAGGCCCACCTCAGCGGCGCCTTCCGCCTCCAGAAAGCTGGGAGGCTGATAGCCGTCAAAGGCTATCTCCGTATAGGCAGCGTCGTGGCACACGACGATCTTGTGCCTCCTGGCGAACTCAATGAGACGGCCAAAAAAATCCAGATCAGCGACCGCGGAGGTCGGATTGTTCGGGTAGTTCACGAACATCAAGCGTGCACGAGAGGCTATTTCTTCAGGAATGCCTTCAAGATCCGGCAAGAAACCATTTTCCTTCAGGAGGGGCATAAAAAAGGACTCTCCACCTGCAAACAGCGTGGCAATATGGTACACGGGGTACGCCGGTGTGGGTACCAGGGCTACGTCACCCGGGTTGATAAAGGCCATAGGAAGATGTCCAATGCCTTCTTTGCTCCCTATAAGAGAAAGCACCTCCGTCTCAGGGTCCAAACCAACCTTAAACCTCTCTTGATACCACTTGGCGACGGCCTTTTTGAAATCGCTCATCCCGGAATAAGAAGGGTACCTGTGGTTGGCAGGATCATCCACTGCCTCTTTTAGGGCCTCAATAATGTGAGGGGGTGTAGGGAGATCGGGGTCACCGACCCCCAGGTCGATGACATCCACTCCCCGGGCCATGACCTCGGCCTTTTTGCGATCAATCTCTTTGAACAGATATGGCGGAAGACTTTTTAGTCTATCTGATGTTTCGAAAAAATCCATCCCAAATTGTTCCTCTTTACCTTAGCCCCAAGACATCTTGCATGTCATATAGGCCTTCAGGCTGATTCACTACCCACGCAGCGGCCCTTAAAGCCCCACGAGCAAAATTGTCCCTGTTGTGGGCCCGGTGCGTCAATTCCAGCCTTTCACCGATTCCTCCAAACATAACCGTATGTTCGCCGGTAATATCACCTGCCCGCCAGGTTTGTATTCCGATTTCTTCGTTGGTCCTTTCGCCGATAAGCCCCTTACGCTGGAATACCCCTGCTTTTTCCAGGTCCCTTCCCAGCGCCTCAGCCAGTATGCTGCCAAGACGCAGTGCCGTCCCGCTGGGAGCATCTTTTTTGAGCCTGTGGTGGACTTCGAGGATTTCCATGTCGTAATCACTGCCGAGGATTCGAGCAAGTTCGCCGGCGACCTTGAACATAACATTTACGCCCACACTCATGTTTGGTGCCAAAACGCACCTGATTTTCCCGGCAAAACCCTCAACTTTCTCTAACACATCGGCGCCAAACCCTGTGGTGCCGATCACCATGGCAAGCCCAAGGGAGGAGACTTTCTTGACGTTTTCAAGAGTGGCCATTGGTGTGGTGAAGTCTATCAAGACCTCCCCTTGATCTATAACCTCTTCCAATGAACCCGCAATTTCGACACCCATCTCCCCGACCCCTGCCACTTGTCCAGCGTCTTGACCCACGGCTAAATGGCCAGCTTGCTCAAAGGCCCCGGCCAATTCCACCTTTCCGTCCAGATGGATCATACTGATGATCCGCATTCCCATGCGACCGGCGGCGCCGGCAACAACGGCCTTTACCATGGCTGTCTCTCCGTATGTACATAAAGCGCTTTTTGCACCCGCTCATAACAAGGCCCCCTTTAGGGGGCCAATGCTATGAATACCCTTAACTGATCACGGTTTGCAGTTATCGGTTGACGATTGCTTGCTTATTCTTTTACCGAAAACTTTGCCTTTTTTCAATGAATTTCTGTTTAGGTTGGTACTTGAACAAAATCCAGGAAGCCTTGTTGGAAAAAAGGCCTGTAAAGGCCCCGGTCAAGAAGTATATGGCAAAAAAGGTATTAAGCTATTCTCGGACGGCCTTCTAAGAGTCTGTCCGAGGGTGCGAAAGCAAGGCGACCCAGCGCTTTGGTAATACTTCAGGCCCTGGAGCTAAAACAGGTAGTTGAGTTCAAATCTGAATTCACGGTAAGATGGGTCATCACCCGACGTTGTCCTTTCCGCGTTGATACTCGCAATGCGGAATTTTGCCTCCAGCTCCGGCAGAAACGGCAGTATGTACCACAAATCAGCGTGGATGCTGGACCGGTCCGTTTTTTTATGCCCCCCTAATTCTTCTTTTTCGTCATCGTAATTCATATAGGCATAATCGACAGATGTCCGGAATCCTTTCACGATCCCGGCTTTTCCAAAATCATAAAACGCCTGAATCATCCATGATTCGGTATCCGCCTCCCAGTTGTATTGGGCCATGGCCCTGGTGTATCCTGCAGTGGGAAAACCGCGCCATGGGGTGATGAAATCGGCATCGTCGGAAATCTTGGAATAGCCTGCCAGCAATCTTCCTGCGCCTTTTTTCAGCACAAGCCGTGCTGCATACAGCTTGGCGTCAACACTGTCCGGGTCCTCATATCCCCTGTCCAAACCGCTTCCATCCACCAATGTTCCTGTTAGGGCGGCGCCTCCCACTTTACCGGCACCCTTGTCAAATTGCTGCATATATCTCAGTCCCGGCGTCAGACTCCAGCCGTCCGAAAGCGAAATGGTATAGTTGCATTCCGCCATTAGCGAATAGAACAGGTCAGGCACCCCATTGTACCACGCATCCAGCTTCAGATGATCAAACGACTCGTTTGTTACACCGGCGACCACAAGTTCATTGTCTACGTCCTCGCCCGCCGCCTTAAGATTTGCATAGCTCAGACCCTTATGAACAGCAGAGTCATCTTGATTATTCCACTTGCTGTAGGTATTGTTTTTGCCGTCATTATATGTAATTACGTCATGAAACTCGGTATGGTCCCTGAGTTTCTGGGCCGTGAGAAAGCCCAGTTTGACGGTCGTTTCCGGTATGTCCGTGCTGACCAGCGTATAACCTTCAAACGTGTTCGGGATCATTTTGGTGTCATTGGATTTGGTCAAAAAACTCTCGAAAATCTGGCGACCGATCTTTATGTCGGTTTTGCGGAAATGATATTGCAGATACGCTTGAGCCAAGACGGTCATTCCCCAGTCGCCGTCCTCCAGTTTGTCGTACCTGGAAAAAGTGCCTTTTCCGCTTCTGCCAAAAAGTGCGTCTTCCTTATCCAAAAGACCAAGGTTGTGCGACATATAGAAGCCGGCTGTCCCGCTCACACCGTGGAACGGAGCTGATTTGTAAATTGCGCTCCCTCCAAGACCGAAACCGGTCGGATCATGCTTAGAGCCATCGTCGTATTCCCAGTAAAAGGAGTTCAAGCGAATGCGTCCATAGAATTCGCCTTTTGTGAACGCCTCAGACAGATTAGACGCTGCTCCGGGGAGTACGTTGTAAACTTCCGTCATGTTATTCTTCATTTTTCGCTTCGACTCATCGGCCGTGGCCGTATTGGTCATCAAAACAAGACCCAATACCACGGCAATGCATACTTTCATCCTCAATTGCCTCATTGATACCTCCTAATCCTAGTTTTTGTTCAGATACCAAATAACCAGTGCAAAATGATAGAGAATTGGCAACTGCTCAGGTTACTTAGGCCCTAGCCTAAATGCTTACAGCATATCTACCCGAATTGTCACAAGACAAGATTCCCTCATTATACACAGAACACCGGGCCAACTCCGCCGAGTTAGGTGCGTGAGGCCCACTCCGAAAAGGATCCAATGGGTCTAAAAGCGC
>JAXHTA010000328.1:0-4687 GCA_034190285.1 Thermodesulfobacteriota bacterium
CGCCAAGACACGTCCTTCTTTTATCGAAGAATTCGGGCCTTTTGGAAGGCTTTTACGGGACCGGATTCACTACCCTTTTGGGTCTTTTTTAGGGGTCTCGGCCACAATGTCCTACCGGTTCAAAACAGATAACCTGCCTTTGAAAACCAAACTCAAAAAGGCCAGTGAATCTCTAATTGGAGCCAGTGCTATCGAGGACCTAAACCGCTGTAAAGGGGCACATGGAGATGAAAGAGGCCTACCTATATGAAAGACTGGAAAATGAGAAGGTTCGTTGCCTTTTGTGCAGCCACCAGTGTTTCATCGCTGACGGGCAGAGAGGGGTCTGCGGGGTTCGGGAAAATCGTTCAGGCACACTCATAAGCCTTGTATATGGAAAGGTTATCGCCAGCCACTGCGATCCCATAGAAAAAAAACCCCTGTTTCATTTTTTGCCCGGCAGCCGTTCCTATTCCATTGCCACTGCGGGCTGTAATTTCAGGTGTGCCTTTTGTCAGAATGCCGACATCTCACAGATGCCATCAGACAATAACAGGATCATGGGGGAAGAAATGGCCCCCGAAATGATCGTAAAAGAGGCGCTGGGTACCGGATCAACTACTATCTCTTACACCTATACCGAGCCCACCATCTATTTCGAGCTTGCAGTAGATACGGCGCGACTTGCAGTTACAAAAGGCATAAGAAATGTTTTCGTGACCAATGGATATATGACCGAATATTGTCTTCAGGACATATTTCCCGATCTTCATGGGGCAAATGTAGATATTAAGGCGTTCAGCCAAAGGTTCTACAAGGAGCAATGTGGCGCAAGGCTGGACCCTGTCCTCAAGACACTTGAGACCATGAAAAAGATGGGGGTGTGGGTGGAGGTAACCACTCTCTTGATTCCAGGGCTTAATGACTCTACTGAAGAACTCAAGGGCCTTGCCAGGTTTGTTGCAGATCTGGACTCTGACATCCCCTGGCATATCAGCCGCTTTCACCCCACCTACCATCTCACTGATATCCCCTCCACACCTCCTGAAGGTATTCGCAAGGCAAGGGACATGGGATATGAGGCAGGACTGAAATACGTCTATACGGGCAACCTCCCCGGCGATGAAGGTGAGAAGACATCCTGCCACGAATGTGACGCTTTACTCATAGACCGATTCGGGTTTTACGTCAGACAGAACAGGATCGCAAAAGGCCGTTGTCCTGAGTGCGGCACTAAGATACCAGGTGTATGGGATTAATTGAGTTGTAGATGCCAATCTGATTTGCATTTAGAGGAGGGCGTTACTCCAAGAGGTTTATAAAGTCTTCTCCAAAAACAGAAAAGCCCGCATAGTCACCTATGGGGCTTTTCCAACACTTCAAAAACAGCGGGCGACCGGAAGATGTTATCTTATTTTCCGTATACTCTTGTGGTGTATGTGCCTATGATACCTAAGATATTCTCTGTTTCGTAATCCACGTGGCTGATTCTTGTGATCCCACCTTGCCTTGCAGCTGCTTCAATACTCGAATCACCAGTAGCAACCAAGCCTAAAATGGATTTGCTTTCAGCTACACCCACTTTAGTGGCGGTAACACCGGTCCCGGTGGCTGCTACAGGCATTTTGACCTCTGTGTATATGCAGCCGTAGGGAATGGGAGTAGCACAACCTGATATAAAAACTGGTAGGAACAATATAAACGCGAATAAAATAAGAGCTTTTTTCATTTATTTTCCTCCTTTCTTTTTAAGAGACTTATCTATTGTCTGAACGAGAACCGGGGTTCTTCGTCAAGATCAAGTGGGCGGTACCGACAAGTCGGGATTAACTGGAGCAAAACATAGGGATATTGCGAAGGTGAAAATGTGGCCCAAAAAGCCAGTCTTCGTTAATACACTATCCAGATCGCCCAGATTATCATCATAGTCCTTGAAAGTTCTCAGTGCAAGTGATTTCTGTAATTGTATTAACTAATGTAAGAGGTAACTACTCAGGTATATAGGCTGAAGACTGTTAGGAAAAAGCACATTTTAAAGATATGTTTAGTGCAGTAATTAGATGTTTTCGCTAAAAAATAACAATCATGTTCTTCTGGTCCGTTCAGCCTTCAGTCTAAACAGCTTCAGCCTGACTACGTGAGTAGTCATTGTAAGAGAATTTAGAAAGACAATTTCAATCTTTGTGTTCCACAAGATGAATTTTACGGCTGCACCGTGATTCAATGAATGAGGCAAGACCTTGCAGCCTCTCAAGAAGGGACCAGCAAGGCCCCCTGGATAGGAGGATACAAGCCGCGGGCTGGCTTCTTAAGAAGTCGCGTTGCCGCGCCTGTTCTCCGGCCACAAAAAGCCTTGAATCGCATGAAGCAAGCTGCGATGTTTCCGGAAGTGACCCAACACTTAACAAGCGGCAAGGCTAAGGTCATTATGTTGATGTGCAGTATAGACTTCCGGGTTGTTGAATTGTCTCTTGTCTATGGGCGGCGCGGGTTGCATATGCTGTTCTTATTAATTGCAAGGCGAAATCCTATTATATGACTCCTGAACTCTTTATCGGCGCTCATGCGGTTTGCGGATCGGCATAGTCTGGCAGGATAGAGCCAGCAGCCACCACGATGAATGGCTTTTTTTGAGCTTGACGGCCCTACAGGATTGTTCTCGGTTCTTGAGAGGTAACCGCGCCTTCCATCTCCCACCCACTCGCTCACGTTTCCATGCATGTCATAGACCCCCAGCTTGTTTGGCAGCCTTGAGCCGACACGGTGCGTCTCACCGCCTGCATTAATACTGAACCACGCGTATTCATTTAAGGACCGTTCATCACTGCCCGAGCAGAAAGGTGTTTGCGATCCGGCGCGGCAGACATACTCCCATTCCGCCTCCGTCGAAAGCCTGTATGGAAGGCGTGTCTTCTTTTGGAGACGTATCAGAAACTCCTTGACGTCCTTCCACGACACTCCCTCCACAGGCAGATCAGGAAGACCCCTGAATTTCGAGGGGTTTTTCCCCATAACTTTTTCCCACTGTGGCTGGGTAATCTCATATCTGCCTATATAAAATGAGTCAATTTCGACCTTGTGTGCCGGGGATTCGTCTTTGTCCCGGCCCTTTTCGCTTTCCGGGGAACCCATGACAAAAGAACCGGACGGTACAAGAACAAGTTCTGCCCCAAGATATTCATCTACGAAGAGGTATGGGCATTCCCGGACTAATGCAACCGGTTCAACATCCAAAGGAGTGTCGGCGGCACAGCCCGCGAGCATCCCGGTAACGAAAACCAAAAGGCAATATTCTATTTTTCTAAGGAGTCTCAAGGGCATATGAATAAATGAAAAGGCCCTGCCTTGACGTAATGGCAGGGCCTTCTATTGAAATCAACGCAACCTACTGTAGTTATCTTATTTTGACGGCTTTTGCCTTTACAGTTGAAGTATAGGCTTCATAAACGGGACCGAGAGAAAAGGTCAGCTCCGTTTTGAAGCGTGGGCAGAGAATCTCATCGGCGCCTTCAAAGTTCTGGATTGCCTTGTAGGCGGCAGCCTGCTCACATATCGTTTTGCCGCTTGCGAGCGGTGTGAGAGAGGCTGGAAAACTACCCGATATGGAGCTGTCTCCGAGCTTGATGAATCCCAGGATGATCTGAACACTGGCGGTGGCTTCAG
This sequence comes from Thermodesulfobacteriota bacterium, assembly GCA_034190285.1. Lineage (GTDB taxonomy): Bacteria > Desulfobacterota > DSM-4660 > Desulfatiglandales > Desulfatiglandaceae > JAXHTA01. The sequence continues at coordinate 3,643 of JAXHTA010000328.1, forward strand.
TATCTCCCAAAATCTCACAATTTGCACCGCCTTTCATATCGACCCCGACACTGGCAACAGGCATGGAATTATAACTATGTGAACACCCCCAAGTCATAAAAACAACACAAATCATCAACAGGCCAAGTCTTTTCATTTTGTAGTTCCTTTCTTTTTGATAGAAAAATACATGAAGTACTTGTTTACCCCAACACCCTTATCTTTCCAATACCCACCTCCTTTCTTGTGTTAATCAGCCGAATAGAGTGGAACTATACAGCCTCAAATGTCAAAGTCAAGTGTTTTTGGTTCCAAGGAATGAGATCAAGGTGTGGGGCGGAAGGACAGTCCGTAAAGTCCATAATGAAATTCGGTCACTGTAGGTTTGGGAAAGCCATGTGCACACTCCTAAGCAAATAAGTGACGGGTAGTTACTGCCTGTTGTTACAATGGACGTACCAAGAGGATGGCGGAAAAACCGAGACATCCCTGGTCCGTGGTTTTTGACAACGGCACCTCGGTCTTGTAGCAGAAGAACGAAGGTCGGAAGTGAGCTACTCTGCTCAACTTCGTGTCAAAGAAACAGTATGCGGCTTTTTTGGGGAAGCGCGACTGAAGGCTAATATCGGACTTGCATAAGAAACAATCCCTGGGGCGGGGCCTTAGGGCCGGCTGACTGTCGATCCCTTGACTCGAGGATTTTCTTGAATGTGTCAGCCCCCATCTTACCCAGACCTGCGTCCTTTAACGTCCCGACAATATTCCTCACCATGTGCCTTAAGAAGCCGTCCGCTTCTATAATCAACCGAAGCAGACCGTCTTGAGGACCTTGGAGTTTGGCGCTTAAGACCGATCTTATAGGGTTAGTGTTTCCGCTTCCAGACGATCTGAAAGCGGAAAAATCATGTGAACCCTGGATGAGAGACAGACAGTTAGCAATTTCCTTTGTATTCAGAGGCTGCCGGATATGCCAGGTACAGCGCCAGGAGCAAAAGCTATGAATATAGGATTTTGAATAGGGAAGATCCAGATGTCTTTCTGCGCAAATATCTCTGGCATATCCGGC
>JAXHTA010000329.1:0-4676 GCA_034190285.1 Thermodesulfobacteriota bacterium
AACTCGTAGGTTCCAACATCTTGTATGGCAAAGGAAATCTCCGCGCCAAAAAGGACGATCAGCCAGCTGAGTTGCAGCCAGATCAAGAACAAGGGGATTGCGGCGAAACTCCCATAGATTGCATTGTACTTGGCAATGACTATCTGAAAGTTGATATATCCCCACTGGACCGACACAAAAACAGCACCGGCAATGATACCAGCGACAAGGCCGGACTTAACTTTCACTCTGGTGTTTGGCATCAGGATGTAAATGATCGTGAGAAGAATTCCGATGAGACAATAAGGCAACATTTTCAACATCAACACGATAAGGGGGTTCAACATTGAAAGCAATGCTGTATTTTCTGCAATTCGGTTTATCTGTGTGGTTATGAATAGTGTAGCACTGCTGGAGACGACCACAAAGATGGGACCGATCAACATGACTGACAAGTAGTCACTCATTTTTCTTACGAAGGGCCTTGAGCGTCTTACCCCCCATATCTCGTTGAAGGAACTTTCAATATGTCCCAAAAGTTTTATAACCGTCCAGAGCAAGACAATCACACCGATTCCTGCAATCATCCCGCCTTGGGTATTCTCAAGGAGTCTTTTTGAAAAATCGACGACCTTCAAAAGGATGGTTTCCTGTCCGGGCAATTTTTCAATGAGTTCTTTTTCCAGGAGTGTTTCAAAGCCGAATCCCTTGGCTATCCCGAATGCCATGGCCAGGACAGGTACAATTGAGAGCAGAGAATAGAAGGTAAGAGACGAGGCACTCAAGAGGCATTTGTCTTCGTAGAACCCACGCATTGCCAAAAGCATAGTCCTGATTTGCCTTACAAGAAAAGACTTCTTGCGTGGCAGATCCTTCAGGTTGATCCTCCAGATATCGGTTGTTATGAAGTTAATGAGTTTCGATATTCTTGGCCAGATGCCTCTTATCATGGATTTCCTTCTAAAACCCCGGGCCCGTCTCCAACCCGATGGTTCTTCCAATATCGAGAAATTTAGCCTTTTGAAAATAGAACGCTTTGCCAAAAGAGCCCCACATGTGCCCGTAACCAGCTTATATTTGTTTCAAAGGGCTCCTAAAAAACTGTAAAAATCTTTACAGCTTCTATCATTTATATCCCCGAAGCGAATTGTCTGGGCAACTTTCCACAGTATTACCAATATCCTATTTTCGGACAGAGGGTTGGTCTCGTTGATGAAGGCCCAGCACATTCAACTGAGGCCAGTTCTTCTTCTATTCTTTTCCCGGGCCACTGAAGCCGTCCAGGATTCCTTTAAGCAGGCCTTTGGCACCTTGCTCAAGAGGTTTGAGTTCCTCTTTTTCAAACAACTCCTTGAATTTGGAGGACTCGAAAATCTCTTCTTCGAGTTCTTGTTTGGCAATCCCTTTTAGGTCCGGACGAAATTTCGGTTCAGATATCGTCCCGCTCACGAGGACAGGAACCATAACCTCTGACCGTTTCATCTTTCGTTTGTCCTTCTTTCTTGTAGTCACGAACGTAGGTTCAATTCGGAAGGCCAGAGTCTCACCTACCAGATCGACCTCCCCCTTTGACTTCACGCGGACTAGAGTAGACACCATGCGTATGCCGTCCGAATAAAACACACCATTTTTCAAGTTGAACGGGATGTTGAATTCACTGAATTCCGTCTTTGGTTTTTCTGCTGTTTTTTTTGAGAACCCATAGGCGCTGTCGGTGTTTCGGACCATGGCAACCAGGTCGATCCCTTCTACAGCCCCGTCCTCGATTGAAAAGTCCCCTTTGCCGTTCAGGCTTCTCTTGATTCCATCAGCGTCGGAGCCCTTCATTCGCAAGGCCACATCCGCCCTAACTCTTCCTTCGAAAATGTCCTTTTGAGTAATGTCGGTGATCAATGGTCCGATTTGGATATCCTTTGCCTGAATTCTTAAACTGGTCTCAGGAGTATCCTCTGTCAGGTTCAAAACCCCTCCAACAGATAGGTCACCCTGGTACATTCTTAGGGCAAGGGGATCGAGATTGAACACGCCCTTTTTCCCGGCGATCTTGACCTTGAGGTCCTGAATCCTGACGTTGGCCGCTTTCAGCCTTTTGATCTCAATTGCGCCTTCTATTAAAATACGTCGTAATGATTCATAATCTGCCTTTTTCTGCTTTGCCTGTGCTTGCCCGGATTTTCCGCCGTCACTATCCGCCCTTGAGATGTCCGGGTCGGATTTCTCATCTGTCTTCCCAGAAAGGTATCGATCCAAGTCAATCTCATCCACCTTGAGATCGAACCTCACGTCCGGCCTGGAAAAATCCCTGGCCGAACCTGAAAAATGAAGCGTGGATTGATCAAGCTTGATAACACCATCCGAGATCAAGATTTTACCTCTATCCCCACCGAGATCTGCTGCAAAGGCCATATTGGAAAAGGCCTTCGAATCTGCCGTGGCTACTGGAAGCTCCCATCTCATTTCCGCCGCCAGTTTTCGAGGAGAAAAAGGTAATACCTCAAAGGACATGTCGAATCTGGGGTTCGATGTCGTCTCAGCAACACTTCCTTTAAGTCTCACTTCCATTTGTTCTAAGGCATTGACTTTGAGATCCACAGGGATAACCCCCTTGGTAAAATCCGTTCCAAGAGGCCCCATAGAGCCTTCAAGGGCGATTGGGCGGCCGTCAATCCGACCGGAAAAGGCAATGCGGATAGGACGATCAAGGGAAAAATCCACTAAACGCAAATTGAGATCCGAGAGTTCAAGACGTGCCCCCTTTGTGTGGTCAATACGTAGAAAGGAGCTTCTTGTGATGGCAAACTCAGCCACTTCGATGGCCTTAATCGGAAATTCTCCTTCGGGCCCGCGCACAGGACTCTCTTTGTACTCTTCTTCTGCCCCAGTTGAAGCCATAGTGGTTTTTTTCCCTATTCCATCCCAATTTGTTTTGCCGTCATCCTGTATCTCCAGGACAATTCGGACCCCTTCCAGGGCAAAGCGTTTAACCTGAATATCTTTGAAAAGACTTGAAATGAGAGGTATAAGCCTCATGTGTACGCTGAAAGATTCTGCGTTTATGGCATCTTTTTCCTCAAAACCGGGCGGATTTTCCAGGCGGACATCGCTGACCTCGATTGATGCCCATGGAAACAGTGAAAGCCGCAGATCGCCTTCCAGTTTAAAGGGCCTACCGGCGGTCTCTGAGAGCTTGGCTTCGATCAAGGAACGGATTTTTTGGTCATCGATCAACATGGGGACGATGACTGTCACGGCTATGGCAGCCATAAGGAGACTGCCGCCAAGAATCAATAGCAACCTCGTTTTCTTTTTCATGTGGATTTCCTTTGGTGGTTGTGTGGGGGTGAAAGAAATCTTAGCACAGACTACGGGAGGGGACAATCCCATATTATCTATATGTGGTGCGGCCTTGCCAAAACAGGTCCCCACGGGTCAAAGCGTCTTGTCTTCAAAAGGCTGAATTCTTGCTCATATTCAAATTCTATTTTAGCAGGAGTCTTAAAATGTTAAGTGCAATAATCCGCACAGCCGGCATGACGAACTGGAAGAAGTTTGCGATTTCTGTGTTCTTTTGCCCGCTTTGTGGCGGGAAACGGGCGTTCGTGAGGTTGGATACTAATGAAATCTCAATTCGCTGCCTTTTCTGCAGAGCAACAACGATCACATTGTCTCTAGTTGCCGTCCTACGCCATGTCTCTCCTGACTTAGGCTCCAAGAGTGTATTCGAGCTGTCATCCCGGGGACCGCTTTTCAGGTATTTAAAGCAGAAGACCAAATCACTCACTTACTCTGAGTATTTCTCTGACATCTCCCCCGGAGAATACAAGGAAGGAGTCCAATGCCAAGACGTCCAAAGGCTGACATACCAAAGTGAAAGCTTTGATATTTGCACGTCAACTGAAGTATTCGAACATGTCCCAATGGATAAAATAGGATTTTCTGAAATATATCGAGTACTGAATCCCAATGGAATTCTTGTTTTTACTGTCCCCCTTGATATTCACAATATTACGGTGGAAAGAGCAGAACTTGTTGTCGGGGGTGGTGTCAAGCATTTCTTGCCATCAGAATATCATAGGGATCCATTACGCAAAGACGAGCCGATCTTAACATTTCGGAACTATGGATATGACATTTTGGATAAATTGCTTAATGCAGGCTTTAAGAGGGCCGAAATTCGCAGGCCCGGATTGAATATGCCTTGGGGTTATACACGTCCGGTAATAGTCGCTTATCGAAAGAAGGCTTCCAATGAAAGGCTTAACTCGGACCCTTTGCTGCTTCGTTCTGCTTCGCATTAACAGCCCGGCTATCCCTCTATTGATCGCCTTTCTCGCAAAACCTATCACTATTCTCTAAGAATCCAGCCTCTTGAGAATGAGTTCTTTGACCACCTGAGAAGCTTCACTTCCTCCAGGACTACTTCTGTCAATTCCAATTCGTCGAAAGGCACAAGCATATGTTTGCAAAACGGCATTGTTAATTTAATCTAGCTGGTAGCCCATCGTTCCATTTGAGCATTAAGAGCATGACGGAATACAGAAGCATTTTGTTGCTTTTACTGTAGCATTTCGTCTTCCTTCCGAGTATTGCAGGAAAATGACGGAACAGACTATTGTAGCCTTCAACTGTGTACGTTTCTGCTTTCGATTGTATGTGTATGTCGTATGGAACAAAATGCTCGTCAGGTTTCCAGAAAT
>JAXHTA010000033.1:0-14750 GCA_034190285.1 Thermodesulfobacteriota bacterium
GGCCATAATCGTGTTTGGACTTTGTTTAAGACTCCTTGTTAACCATGCTGAAACGATCTCGCGCAGGAAAAGACTAGAAACGTCCCAAGAGCATGTGAGGGCTTTCCCCCAATGAATTTAAATGAATAGGCAGCTATTAGACAATTTAACACACTCTATTTATTGATATTAAACTTTAATCAATAAAATAAGACTGGTCTGTTTGGAGGAAAAATGGAAATAAAAATTGACACGGATGAACTCCTAAAATGTGTTTCTAAGGTTCAAAGCATTATTGAAAGAAAAAGCAACATGCCTATCCTTTCAACAATTCTTTTAACCGCCGGCGGGTCAACCCTCCATATCTCTGCCACCGACCTGGAGATAGAGTTTCAGCAAGAAGTACCCGCTAATGTCCTACAAGAAGGAAGCGTGACTATATCCGGCAGAAAACTATTTGAAATTCTAAAGGCAAGCAAGAAGACGGATTTTCACATACGGGAGAAGGATAATAACTGGATATTTATGTCAGACGATATTGCAAGATTCAACCTTGCCTGTTTACCAGCTGATGAATATCCTGCATTTATAGAACCAGAAGGGATGACCCTGATTGAAATAGAAGGAATGACCTTGAGCGAAATGATAAACAAGACTATTTACTCGGTGACCAGGGAAGAGGCTGGATTCAAGCTCTCCGGAGTATTTACTGAAAAGGTTACTCAAGACGGAAAGATATTCTTGAGAATGGTGGCCACGGATGGCCACAGGCTCTCCATGATTGACAGGGCATTAGTTGATCCTGAAGCTCTAGATCTGGGCAGTGGGGTGATGATTCCCAAGAAGGGGATGAATGAATTGAATAAGCTGGCATCAGAAGGTGGGCCTGTTCAGATTGGGTTAAAAGACAAGAATTGTGTTGTCAAAAAGGGTAATGTGCACCTGGCGATTCGTCTCCTTGATGCCAAGTTCCCGGATTATCATGCCGTAATTCCTACCAGTGAAGGACACCTTATCGAAGTCAACAGGATTTCACTTTTGGAGGCCATGAGAAAGATGCTCATTTTGAGTAATGAGCGATACAGGGCGGTCAGAATCACCCTGGAGAACGATACCATGGAACTGGTTTCAAGTAGCCCTGACCTCGGAGAAGCCCAAGAAAACATCAGGGTTGAATACAAAGGTGAGCGTCTGGAAGCGGGTTTTAATCCGCAATATTTTCTTGACATACTCCAGTCAATGGAAAGTGAAGTTGCGGTCTTGGCGTTTATTGATAATTCCAAACCTTGTGTAATAAAAGGGGAGGCTGATGAGGGCTTTTTGGGTCTTGTTATGCCAATGAGGCTCTAAATGAGGGTTAGAGATGGGAGACACGGTAGAAACTTACGCTGCTTCTGATATAAAAGTACTGGAGGGTCTGAGTGCCGTTAGAAAAAGGCCGTCCATGTATATAGGCAATACAGCCTCGGAGGGATTACATCATCTCGTGTATGAGGTGGTTGATAACAGCATCGATGAGGCATTGGCGGGGTATTGTGACCATATTAATATCCAGCTCTTAAATGACAATAGCGTTGTAATAGTTGATAACGGGCGTGGTATCCCGGTGGACAAGCACGAAGGTGAAAACATGTCGGCCCTGGAAGTGGTTATGACCAAGCTCCATGCTGGAGGGAAGTTCGACAATAAGACTTACAGGGTATCGGGTGGGCTTCACGGCGTAGGGGTCTCTGTAGTGAACGCAGTGTCTGAGTACCTGGAGGCCAGAGTTTACCGTGATGGCAAGATATATTCCCAGCGCTATGAAAGTGGCGAGACAAGAAGTGATCTCGAAATAACAGGCGAGACCGGGAGGACTGGGACGAAAATTCACTTTATGCCTGACCGTACTATTTTTGAGAGCGTCGTTTTCGATTTCGATACCCTCGCAAGAAGGATGCGAGAGCTGGCCTTCCTTACAAAGGGAGTGCGGATACAGATATCGGATGAGCGTACTGGGAGGAAAAAGGAATTCATCTACGAAGGAGGTATTAAGTCATTTGTTGAGTTCCTTAACAAGAATAAAGAGGCTCTTCACCCAAAACCTATTTATATTTCCCGAGAAAAGGGCGGCGTATTGATGGAGATTGCCCTACAGTATAATAATTCTTACAAAGAGAACTTGTTTGCCTTTGCCAATAATATTAATACCAGTGAAGGTGGAAGTCATCTTACAGGTTTTAAGTCTGCGCTGACCAAGAGCATCAATCAGTACTTGCAGAATTCTCATATTGCGAAAAATGTGAAAGAGAGGATCACAGGTGATGACGTTAGGGAAGGTTTGACCGCTGTTATCAGCGTTAAGCTGCCTAATCCTCAATTCGAAGGTCAAACCAAAACCAAATTGGGTAATAGTGAAATAAAAGGTCTTGTGGAAAATCAGGTCAATGAAGGGCTAAGTAGTTTTTTTGAAGAGAATCCAGGTGTTGTAAAGGCAATCCTCTCGAAAGTAATAGATGCGGCCCGGGCAAGAGAAGCTGCAAGAAAGGCAAAAGATCTGGCGCGGAGGAAGGGTGTGCTTTTTGATCACTCTTTACCCGGGAAACTCGCTGACTGTCAGGAAGGAGATCCAAGCAAGAGCGAGATATTTATTGTGGAGGGGGATTCAGCGGGAGGTTCGGCTAAGCAGGGTAGGGATAGGCGCTCTCAAGCAGTTTTGCCGTTGAAAGGTAAGATACTGAATGTAGAAAAGGCCCGTTTTGACAAAATGCTATTGAGTGAGGAGATTCGCACCATGATTACCGCCCTGGGGACGGGAATCGGGGAAAAAGATTTTAATATCGAGTCTCTTCGATATCACAAAGTGATCATTATGACGGATGCCGATGTGGATGGTGCGCACATTCGGACTCTTCTTCTGACGTTTTTTTTCAGACAGATGTCGGATCTTATTGAGAATGGGTATCTTTACGTTGCTCAACCTCCCCTTTATCGCGTGCAGAACGGAAAAAAGGAGCTTTTTCTAAAAGATGAAGACGATTTCAATGATCTGCTATTAGAAAGGATTTCTCAAAACGAAAAGGTTATACTGGAAAATGGGGACGAGATTCCCGGCAAAAGGCTTGTGCGACTGTTGAGAGGTGTCATCAAATTCTATGAAAGTCTTAACACGCTTTCAAAGAAGGGTTACAACCCGAGATTCACCGAATTTTTGGTGTCTTACGGGGCCACTGAGAAGAGGTTGTTTAAAGACAGGGAATTTATGGAGGGCCTCTTCGCACACCTTCAAAGAAACGGCTTTAGCGTGAGTGATGTTCGTGTGGAAGAAGATGGTGGATACCACGAATTTGTCGTTACCGAAACCGGCAATGGCGGTCAGTCGTTCGCGGTGGACTGGAATTTTTTATCTTCACCTGAATTAAGGCAATTGATGTCTATTTCCGGAGAGTTTCGGGAGATGAGCAAGGGGACCTACACGCTGAAAGGGGAGCAAGAGCCTTATAGGACAGACGATCTCCAGCAGCTCCTAAAAGAACTTATGGGAAGGGCCAAGAAGGGTCTTACAATCCAAAGGTATAAGGGCCTCGGAGAAATGAACCCTGATCAACTATGGACAACCACTATGGATCCGCAAAAAAGGACATTGCTCAGAATACGGGTAGAAGACTGGGTTGAGAGTGATGATATCTTTACAGTTCTCATGGGTGAAAAAATTGAGCCTAGGAGGGTATTTATACAAAGAAACGCTTTAGAAGTCAGTGAATTGGATATATGAGGCTGCGTGTCTGCGAAATAAGAAATGCTTTCTCTGAGGGCCTTCCGGGTAATACCAAAGGACAATCCCGGGGAAATCAAATATGTGCCCGCTCTTGTTTTTTCCCTGCCTTGATCTCGAAAATCTGAATTTCTGTATAGGAGCTGACTGGGAGAATTGAAATGGTTCTGGATTTGAATACTATCCCTATAAATATTGAAGATGAGATGAAAAAATCTTATCTCGAATATTCTATGAGTGTAATCGTTGGAAGGGCTCTGCCCGATATTCGTGATGGTCTCAAGCCAGTCCATCGGCGTGTATTGTACAGCATGCACGACCTCAAAAACTATTTCAACAGGCCGTTTAAGAAATCTGCCAGGGTTGTGGGAGATGTCATAGGCAAGTACCACCCGCACGGCGATGCCGCAGTTTATGATACAATTGTTCGGATGGCGCAGGATTTTGCCATGAGGTATCCCCTTGTGGATGGGCAGGGAAACTTCGGATCGGTTGATGGAGACCCGCCGGCCGCCATGCGGTATACTGAGGTAAGGATGACTCGCCTGGCGCAGGATTTTCTTGCCGATATTGAAAAGGAAACTGTTGATTTCAATCCTAATTACGATGACTCTTTGTATGAACCTGTCATCCTGCCCACTACCATCCCAAATCTGCTCATTAACGGTTCATCAGGGATCGCCGTTGGTATGGCCACTAACATTCCTCCGCACAATCTTGCAGAAGTATGCGCCGCTATCACGATGGTTATTGATGAACCCGAAGTAGTTCTGGAAGATTTGATGACGGTCCTGCCTGGGCCTGATTTCCCGACAGCTGGATTCATCCTTGGGAAAAAGGGAATCTCAGAGGCCTATAAGACGGGCCGGGGTATAATTAAGATGAGGGCCAGGGCATTTGTGGAGACGGTGGGCAAGAACCGTGAAAGAATTATTATTTCGGAACTGCCATATCAGGTAAACAAGGCCAAATTACTTGAAAAAATTGGGGAGCTTGTCAAGGAAAGGAAAGTGGAAGGTATCTCTGACATCAGAGATGAGTCGGACAAAGACGGGATGCGTGTGGCAATTGACATCAAGAAGGATGGTATGGCGATGGTGGTGCTCAACCGCCTGTACAAGTTCACACAGATGGAGACATCTTTTGGGATTATCCTTTTAGCCATTGTGAACGGCCGTCCTCAGACGTTGACGCTCAAGGATATCCTGGAGCATTTTGTTGCCCATCGCCGTGAGATCATAGTTAGAAGGACGATTTTTGACCTTAGGAAGGCAGAAGAGCGTGCCCATATCCTTGAGGGACTTAAGAAGGCGCTGGATTCTTTGGACGATGTGATTGAATTGATAAGGGCATCAACTGACCCTAAAGAGGCAAAAAAGAGGTTGATCTCGGACTTTGATTTGTCCGAAATTCAATCCCAGGCCATTTTGGACATGAGGTTGCAAAGATTGACCGGCCTGGAAAGGGAGAAGATCAACGCGGAATACCAGGATGTAATCAAGGATATCGCACGATTTAAGGCAATCCTTGAAAGCCATAGCGTAATTCTTCAGATGATAAGGGATGAAATTAACGATATTAGAGACAAGTATGGTGACGAACGCAGGACCGAGATTCTTGAAGATGCGGGAGATATAGACCTGGAGGACCTGATAGCAGAAGAGGATATGGTCGTAACGATTAGTCATCAGGGGTATATCAAGAGAAACCCCATAAGTCTCTACAGGGCGCAACGCAGGGGTGGCAAGGGGCTGACAGGTGTCAGACCCAAAGAAGAAGATTTTGTGGAGAACCTGTTTGTTGCCTCATCTCATGACTATTTTCTCTTTTTCACGAACAAAGGTCGCGTATACTGGAAGAAGGTTCACGAGATACCTGAGGGTGGGCGGATGTCACGCGGCAAGGCAATCATAAACCTTCTCAATCTTAAATACCGTGAGAGCGTGGCCACCATACTTTCGGTGAGGGGTTTTAAGGAAGGTAAGTATGTGGTTATGGCAACGAAGAGGGGGCTTGTCAAGAAGACAGAGTTAGAGTCCTATAGCCATCCAAGGACAGGGGGGATTGTTGCTTTGAGAATAAACGAAGGAGACGAACTGATCGGTGTTCGAGTAACGAGAGGAGATCAGGATATTTTTCTGACAACTCGGCAGGGAAAATCAATTCGCTTTCACGAATCAGACTTAAGGGGTATGGGAAGAAATGCTGCGGGCAACATAGGAATCAGGATGGAACCTGGAGATGAGGTTGTTGGGATGGAGGCCCTTGAAGAGGGAGCTACGATCCTAACGGTGACGGCAAACGGTTTTGGAAAAAGAACGAGGACAGGTGAGTACCGGAGACAATCGAGAGGTGGCAAGGGTATTCTGACCATAAAGGCTACGGAGCGAAATGGACCAGTTGTCTATTCTTATCAGGTTACAGATCAGGATCAATTGATGATTATTACAGGCCACGGCATGATCATCCGCATGAGGGTGGCGGACATCTCCGTCATCAGCCGCAATACACAGGGTGTCAGGCTGATCAATCTCAAAGAGGGCGAAAGTGTGGTTGGCGTGGCAAAGGTGATAAATGACAATTAGTGTTGGACAAGCCGAAAAGTTTCGGATTTGGTAGAGATGGGGGACAAGAGGGCTGGTTGTGATTGGAGCTGAAATTACGAAAATAGCGGTAATAGGTGCGGGAAGCTGGGGGACTACACTTGCCAATTTGTTGGCTGAGAAAGGTCTTGACGTGGATCTGTGGGTCAGAGAAGAAGAAGTCCTTCATCAAATTAGAAATGAGCATACCAACAGAGTCTTTCTGCCGGGAGCGAAGCTTAATCAAAGGCTTAAGGCCGTAGGATCTTTTGACGAGGCACTTTTCGGAAAACAATTGGTGGTTTTGGCGGTTCCTTCGCACGTATTCAGAAAGGTTTTCAAGCAAATGGTACCATTTCTTAAATCAGGAATGTCGGTCATAATGGCAACCAAAGGAATTGAGAATGAGACTCAGATGATAATGTCTCAGGTGGTTGAAAGCATTCTGCCAGGCCATGATAATCTGAACTTCGCCTGTTTGGCCGGACCAAGCTTTGCCAAAGAAGTGTGGCAGAAGTATCCAACAGCAGTGACTATCGCATGCAATGACCTGGAACACGCCGAAAGACTTCAGAGGCTTTTTTCCACCGACTTTTTCAGGGTTTATGTTAGTGGGGACTTGACAGGTGTTCAATTGGGCGGTGCGCTTAAAAACGTCATCGCCGTAGCGGCCGGGACGGCCGACGGCCTTAAGTTTGGTCATAACGCAAGGGCAGCCCTGATTACCAGGGGGCTGGCGGAGATTACTCGCCTCGGTGTAGCAATGGGGGCCAATCCACACACTTTTGCCGGGCTTGCCGGCATGGGGGACATTGTGCTTACCTGCACGGGTGACCTGAGCAGGAACAGGATGGTAGGGCTCAAAATTGGAAAAGGGATGAGCCTTGAGGAGATTACTGCAACCATGAAAATGGTGGCGGAAGGCATAAACACCACACGGTCAGCCCGGGATTTAGGAAGAAAAATCGGTGTGGATATGCCCATCACTAACCAGGTGTATCAAATGCTCTACAATGGGAAAGGGCCGAAGGAGGCGGTCAAAGAGTTGATGAGCAGGCAGCTGAAGCCAGAGCTTGAGAATTGACGCCGGATTTAATAGGCTGTTTCAGGTCGTGATGCAGACCGAAGTAATACCTTCCGAAAACAAGGGCCTTGACCTTTCTACCCTACGTAAGGGCTTGGGGCAATCTTTCTTTGCCGCAAACATAGTCTTTCACAAACTAACGGATTCTACAAACAACCTGGCAAAAAAACTGGCCGCCAAAGGAGCGCCAGAGGGGACTGTGGTGCTGGCAGAGATGCAGACTGCAGGAAGAGGCAGGATGGAGAGGCGTTGGCTATCGCCAGGGTATGTAAACCTGCTTTTTTCCCTGCTGCTCAGGCCGCCCATGAAGGCGGAGCAAGTCTTCGGTTTGACAATGCTGTTTGCCCTGGCAAGTATCGACGGGGTGAAAGAAGAAAGCGGTCTGGAGTCAAGGATCAAGTGGCCCAACGACCTTTATATTGGTCGAAAGAAGTTAGGGGGCATTCTGACGGAGTTGTCTGTCAGGAGCAACGATGTTGAATATGTTGTCCTGGGGCTTGGTTTGAATGTCAACTGGAATCCTGCGGGTGAGGGGGTAATTTTGTATCCGAGTACAAGTATCCTTGCCGAGACTGGCAGGGTTGTTTCAAGAGAGCGGTTGTTGATTCGTGTCTTGAAAATGTTTGAGTCTTATTATCGGCAGGCCCTTAGAGGGGGGACAGATGAGTTTTACGAGAAATGGAATGAGCGATCAATGTTGTTAGGAAAGCGAGTGAAGATCAAGGCTGCCGGCGGGAACATGTGCGGAAATGCCTCCAGAGTGGACCGAAGTGGGGCCTTGATTATCGTTGATGACAGCGGGCAGGAACAAAAGGTGGTATGTGGTGATGTTTCGGTCCTGGGTATCCAAGATGGGTGACTATTACTCGCAATACATGGGCGTCCAGTGAACCGGGTACCTCTCCTGAGCCCTCCAATTGGCCTTTCTGGCGAGGATATGTTACTTACCGATAAAGACTCTCTTGGGATCGAGGGGCCGCAATATGGCTAATTCGTCTGAAGTTGGAGGCAAGACTTCTTCCAGGACGCCATCTATCTTAACTTCCCAGCCACATCTTTCTCTTATCTTTTCCAGCTGATCTTCTGTGCTCATCCCCGATACTGGGCTGAAATACTTTGTCAGGGTGAAGGTGTCGTCAGCCGGGAGTTTCTTGAACACACCCAGGTCTGTCACCAATGTCTTTATGTTCTTGCCTGGGCAGCCAACAAAGGGGACCTTTCCCATGAAACGGCCTTGAGACTGCTTTGCCACAACCAATGTCTCCTGCGCGTTAACGGCATCACCTGCCCCGCCCAGGCCGATAAAACTGGAATCGCCTATTTTTACTGTGTTGATATTGCCATATTTGTCGATTTGAGCGGTACCCAGGACGCTGAGGCACTTGTTGTTGGATCCGCCCACGAATGTACTGTATACGTCCATTGTATCGGTCAGCATTGTGCATGTCATGACGTTAGAGAGCGTGATAAGAAAAGGATCGCCGGGTCTTGGGGCGTAGCCTACCTGGCCGGCCCCGGTCAACATGCTAATGCTGTAATCCCTTTGCTTTAGGACATAAAAGGCCAACCAGGCGGCAAGACCAGGAGAACCCATGCCCGCCAGCATGGTCCTATAGCCATTTTTTGTTACGACTTCCATTATCTCTCTTGCAGCGGCAATGACCATCATCTCAGTGGAATTGAACGGCGGGTTTGCGACGGAATCAGCCTCAGACCCCAACCCCTCATATCTCCATGCATCTTCGCTGGATTTACCTTTTAGATACAAGACTCTTTCAGTGCCGACCTTGCCCAGATAGGTTTCCTGGTCAGGGCAATCGACCGCCCACTCTTGGACCCATTGCCTTAGGCCGGTCGAGTCCTGGCTGGCCTCCAGAAAGTGGAGGAGAAAATCATAGTCTTCCCCGTACCCGTCAACCACGCCTGTGGTCTCCGCAGCCAGCCCCTGAGGGTGAGCGCCAAAAGGGATTGGACACACAAATCTCACCATATACGCGGGGATTTTCACCAAGGCGTTGTATTTTCTGATGAACTCTGACGAGACGATTCTCTCAACTGTTACCACGATCCCTTCTTTGCTCGCCCGTGGCCCCCAGATGCTTCCAAAATAGGGAGGGGCAAGTATTGTGTTGCCTTCAGGGTCGGCCACGCACCCGTGAATAATTGAGATATCAGGGGCCAGGGCCTTTACGACGCCCATTTCTGATTCGCCGTCAAAAGGGTCGGCTATGACCTTGAAGGCCCCGGCGTTTTCTTCGGCCAGACTGGTCCCAACAAGTGATTTTGTGGGCATAAAACCAACGCCCAGGGCGGCGGCCATCAGCCTCTGTTCAAGGGAATAGAGGGACCAGCTTTCGATCTCGAAGACCCCGTCCTTTTCCATCTCCTGAAGTAGGCGGATGGGTCTGGGTGTAGGGTAGGTATAGGAATGATTTGTTGTAATTATTCTCTTGGCCAGGCCGCTTAACACCAGGGCTATCTCATAAGGTGTGGTGACGCCGCTTGAGATCAAGGTGAACTGAGGGTCCTGGTCATAGTATTGTCTGATAATCTCTCGCAGGGCCGCATTTGCAAAGGCGCCGGTATTCAGATGGAGTCTTGTCCGGGGCCTTGTGGAGCGTCTTATTGCCTCTTCAAGTGAAACGACCTTTCCTCCCATTATTCGTCTGTCTGTCTCTAACTCAAATATTTCTTTCATAATCCCTGTTCCTGGTTAATGAATGCCTCAAGCATTTTCGGTTCAAAGTCGGGTTATCCGGGAGGAAGCCGTTGCCTACGGTAGATGTGTTCTCAAATGCAACCTAGCATTTCTTTGCGTTGGCTCTTATGAAATCTGCGATATCCTCGATTCTCGTGCCGGGGCCAAATACGGCCTTGACACCGTTTTGAGAAAGGAATGGGATATCTTCATCGGGAATGATGCCACCACCTATAATCAATATAGCATCCCTTTCTTCTTTGGGAAGGAGCGTTACCACCCTGGAGAAATGGTGGTTATGGGCGCCTGAAAGGGAACTCAGGCCGAGCACATCGACGTCCTCATGAATTGCCGCGGCCACTATCTCCTCCGGCGTCTGCCTGAGACCCGTGTAGATAACCTCCATACCTTCATCGCGCAGGCCCAATGCCAGTACTTTGACTCCCTGGTCGTGGCCGTCCAATCCAGGTTTGGCTAACAGTATTCTGATGGGTCGTTTCCTTTTCACAATAGTCCTCACTATCTGTTTCATTGGTAGTCAAGATCGGTAATAATCAATGCCAAAGAAAAAAACTCCTCTCTTGGAGAAGTCTTTGGCAATCAGAATGAAAGGCTCTTGTATTCTCCAAGGACGTCACGGAGGACATGGCATATTTCACCTATGGTGGCGTACGCCTTGACTGCTTCCACGGCAAAGGGGACCAGATTGTCCTTTCCCTCGGCAGCCTTTCGGAGGCCGGACAGGGCGTTTTCAAACCTTTGACTGTCGCGATCCTTTCTGAGCCTCTTCACTCTCCCCTTCATCTCTTCCGCCACTCTGGATTCCGCCCGGTGAATCTCAAAGCTCGGCTTTTCATCGGTTACAAACTTGTTGACGCCGACAACAACTCTTTTTCCTTCTTCTATTTCCTTTTGCTTACGGTGGGCGGATTGGGCTATTTCGCCTTGAAACCACCCGGAGCGTATTGTCTCTACTATTCCGCCTCTTCGATCAATCTCATTAATATAGTCCATAACCTCTTTTTCGATCTGATCGGTAAGGCTTTCAACATAATATGAGCCGCCCAGCGGGTCCACAACCTCCGCTACTCCGCTCTCATGCGCCAGAATCAACTGCGTTTTCAAGGCAATCCTGACAGTTGTTTCGGTGGGGATGGCATATGCCTCGTCGTAAGAGGCGGTGTGCAGATACGTGGCCCCTCCAAGGATGGCGGCAAGGCTTTCCACCGTGGCCCTCGCAATATTGTTTTCAGGTTCCTGGCTGGTAAAGGTGGACCCGCCAGTTCCTAGTCCGAGACGAAAAAGCATGGACGAGGATTTCTTAGCCCCGAACCTGTCTTTCGTGATCTTAGCCCACAACCTTCGCAAGGCCCTGAATTTGGCGATTTCTTCGAAGAAATTCATGTGTATGGCGTGGTTGAAAGAAAGGCGAGGCGCAAAATCATCCACATCTATGCCCCTTTGCCGGGCTGCCTCCATAAAGGCAATGGCCGCCGACATTGCATAGGCCCCTTCCTGAATAAGAGTGGCACCTGATTCCCGGATTGTGTAAGCATTAACCATATAGCTCACCCTTGGAATATGAACAAGGCCGTATTCCAGAAAATCCAGCGCAAGGCGCATCGCTCCTTCAGGCGGAAAGATATATGCGCCCCGGCCCACGTATTCATTGAGGCAATCCCAGTGCACGGTGCCGCCCAGTTTTTCAGGAGGAATTCCCTGTCTCTCGGCAATTGCGATGTACATTGCCCAGAGAATCATGTGGGGATGATTGATGGATCCCCGAATCGTTATCTTGTCCATGTCTATCCCTTCAAAGAGTGTCTCTGCCTCTCTGAGGGATGGGCATGATACCCCCACCACCCCTATCTCAGACTCTGCTAACGGGTGATCAGGGTCATATCCAAGCTGGGTAGGGAGATCACAGGCCAAGCTTACGCCTGTCTGACCCTGACCTAGAAGGAACTTCCACCTCTTGTTGGTGTCTTCAGGCATCCCAAACCCCGAGTACTCAGCCATACCCCAGAGGCGGCCGCGATACATGGTTGGATGAATGCCTCTTGTGTAGGGATAATCCCCCGGGAATCCTAAGTCCCGCAAGTAATCAAAGTCATCCAGAGCCTCTGGTGTGTACATGCGTTTCTTCGGTATCTCTGAAAATATCTTCCTCTCGCCGGACCTCTCAAGCACCTTGCGAAGGGGGCCGGCTTCCCATTCTCTTGTTGCGTGTTTTATTTGATCCAGCTCTTCCTTTTCCAATATTATCTCCCCTTGAATACGGGCTTGCGCTTTTCCAGAAAGGCCCGCAACCCCTCTTCGTGATCTTCTGTTTGCGACAGAGATATCTGGGCCTCTATCTCTTCGGATAACACCTCGTCGAGTGTCATATCAAAGGCCTGTTTGAGCAGTCGTTTTGATCTACCGATGGCCTTTGTGGGCATTCTGGCCAGCCTTCCGGCCAGGGCGTCGGACTCCTTTTCCAGTTCATCGTGCGGGACAACATTATATAATAGGCCCATGTTCTTGGCCTCTTCAGCCCCGATCACACCGCCGAAATAGACGAGTTCCCTGGTCTTTAGGGGACCAATGATTCGGGGCAGGAAATACAATGCACCAAAATCCGGAAGGGCGCCTATCTTTACGAAAACCTCGCAGAATCTGGATCTATCGGAAGCAACGGCGAAGTCGCTGACCAAGACAAGATTAAACCCCATTCCAAAGGCGTCGCCATTGACGGCGGTCACAACGGGTTTTTCCAGGTCTATAAGACGCTTAAGGAGATCCTGGGATTTTATCATCACCCCGCGTATCTCCTCTGGTTGGAGTCTACCGCCAATCTTCTTTATGTCTCCCCCAGCGCAAAAGGCGGGCCCCCGTGCCGTAATAATCAATGCCCTTAGCTCTTCGGCGCCGTCAACTTCTCCCAGGGCGGAAAGGATTTCATCCTTCATCTCTTCGGTTAAGGCGTTTCTGGTTTCAGGGTTATTCAACGTAAGAACGGCAACCCCTTCCTTATCTTCGAGGATAATGTTCTTAAATGCAGGCATCTGGCTACAGCCTCTCAGGCGGCGCACCCACGATAAGCACACCGCAGACAAATCTCCCGGGGTGTCCTCCCTGGTTATGAGCCAACCCCAGGCGAACATTTGTGAGTTGCCGTGATTGGTCCTCCACCTTCCCCTGGATTTGTTTGTATATCTCGTATACTTCTCGGCCGCCACTGCCTCCCACGGGATGACCGAAGGATTTGAGTCCTCCGCTGTTATTGGTCACCACAACATCTTCCGGGTCAGGAGTGCGGCCGATCTCCTCTTGGGTGGCCCCCCATTTTGTCATTGCTGCTTCTCTGAATTGAGGAGCGACAGTTGCTCCGTTATCGACAAGTTCCTTTTTGGCATGTCCCTTCTCACAGAACCCCAGACTTTCCATGGCTATGAGTTCCGCGATAGAGAAACAGTCATGGATCTCGGCAATATCCAGTTCCTTCCTGGGGTTGGATATCCCGGCCATGCTGTAAGCCTGTGCCGCGGCCTGCTCTGTCTCGGGCCAGTGGGTAAAATCATAATCTTCTTTGTTCTTTCCCCACCCGGGCCCGGCCGCGACGCCCATTCCCTTAATGGTTATGTAGTCATCCTGGCGGTGGGGGGCAAAACGCTTGACATCTTCGGCCCGACAAAGGACAGCGGCCGATGCACCATCGGTCACCCCACAGCAGTCAAAAAGGCCAAGGGGCCAGGCTATCATTGGTGCGTTGACCACCTGTTCCAGGCTTACTTCACGCCGCAAATGGGCCTTGGGATTGCGGGCGCCGCTATAATGACTCTTAACCGAGATTTTCCCGAGGGTGTTTTTTCCCTGTTCAGGCGTAAGCCCATAACGCTCAAAATACCTGGTGGCGGCGAGGGCGTAACGGCCCGGTCCGGTGCCACCGGCCGGGTAAATGGGGTGGAACTTGTCAGATAATTTCCCCGGGTGTAGTCCTGGGTACCCCAGGTCCTTGAGTTTTTCAAAGCCCAGCGCAAGCACCAGGTCGTATACCCCCGCGGCCAGGGCATGGGCCGCATTTCTGATTGTCTCAATGCCTGTAGCACAAGCATTTTCCACCCTTGTAACCGGAATATATTGAAGCTGTAAAGGGCCTGAGACTGCGTTTCCATTGACAGCACTGTTTGCCGTGCCGGCCCAGACTGCCTGAATATCTTTCAGCTCAACTTGAGCGTCTTCAAGGGCCTCAGCAGTGGCGTCGACCATAAGGTCATCCACGTCTTTGTCCCAAAGCTCGCCGAATTGAGTACATCCCATCCCAATTATAGCTATTTTGTCTTTAAAGCCTTCGGCCATGTTTTCCTCCTTAACATCTCACCGGTTGGAGTTTCCAGGAATAGTTGTGAAAGCCTGAACCTTCATGGAATTTTCTGAAGGTGAACTCCATGTCCATCCCCACCTCCAGTTTTTCCGGATTCCTGTCAGTCGCCTGATTGTAGATTCTGCCTCCGCCCTCGAGGTCTGCGATCTTCCAGCGATGAACCTTATGCTCAGAGGAGCACCATCTTCCACGCCACCCGCACCATCACCAATGCAAGAGATGTCTAATATGATGAGCTTTTTAATGTTTTTCATGATGATAGGAGGAATGGCCAGGTAATAATGGGG
>JAXHTA010000330.1:0-4668 GCA_034190285.1 Thermodesulfobacteriota bacterium
CTGTAGCCGATAATCTTCACGAATGTCAAATACTTCAAGGCCATATTCAGAAGTCGTATAATCATGGAATTTGGCAATCTATAGAACCATTTCTCCACATCCACGTTAAACCACTTGTTCATCAACCACAGCACGGTGAAACTATTATGGAGCTTCAAGACCTTTGCGTAGTCGATATACTTGATGTTTGCCGCCGAAAAAAAATCATCCGGGAGATTATCGATACTGGCGCTGTCTATTAATCCATGTTCAAGGCATATATCCGTTAAGGCTGTTCCTGGATACGGTTGAAACACGGCCGTTGTCGCATGTGTTGGCTTGGACTCGCACGCCAGCTTAAGCGTTTTAAGTTCGTCGTTGATATCAGTAAATGGCAATCCCAGGATGATAGGCGAGGCAACACGTATTCCTTCTGATTCCAGTATGCGAGTGCCTTCGATTAGCATCTCGTTTGTCATGTTCCGGAAAAGATATTTCCTTCGATAGTCATAATCACCGTGTTCAATGGCCATGGACGCGGAAATGCAACCGCATTTGCGCAAGTATCTTGCAACTTCCGGCTTGACGAACTCGGCTCTTATGCTAACAAAAAAAGGTATATCCAGTCGCGAATATCGCTCGCAGAATTCCTTAAGCCAGCCTAGGCGCACCCCGGAGAAGACATCCTCAATGAAAGCAATGAAACGAACGCCGTAGTTGGATTTAATAGATACCGCTTCGTCAACTACGGATTGTGGGCTCCTGTATCTGAGGATTCTTCCCTTTCCCTTGAACAACTCATTTAGCCCGCTATTATAACAATAGGAACATTTAAAAGGGCATCCCCTCGCGCCTACCATCGGCCTCCGACCATAGCTTCGCAAAAACGCCGACTTCTTATAATAGAGATTCCTATCCGGAAACGGCAGATTGTCCAGATCTTCGACAAGGTGATCGACCTCGTTCCTGTGTGTGCTATCCTCGTATTTGACCCAAAGGCTCTTGATAAAACGGAAGTCAGAACATGAAATAACCGCGCCCACCAGATTCTTAAGTGGAACCTCGCCTTCACCCCTACAAATAATATCCACACCCTCATGAGCGATCATTTCTGGGAAAAAGGTTGGATGAGGGCCACCGAAAACGGATATGAACGGATCAAGCCGCTCTTTGAGCCGGATATTATAGCTCAAATACTCCTTGTGCTGACCTGTCATTACACTGTACAGCACTAAATTCGGTTGAAACGCTTTGACGTCATCAAGGGCGCAAGTATTTGTATTAAAGAACTCTACATTAATATACGGAAAGTGCATTTTCAGATAGGCCGACAGATAACCTATCCCCATAGGTTCGTTGAAGGACAACTTGTGTACAACCGCAACGCGAAGGCTTTTACCCTTTACTTTGTCCAAGGCATGATTCATGTCTTCCATCACTGCCACCCTTGGAACACTATGCCCGCGAAAAACAGACCATATAGTTGCATAATAAATCGTCCCTGGAAGTAGCGAAAAACACCTTTAGGTGTATGTCCCGGCTTAGTCTACCGATCTGCATATGCCCCCAAAGCCAAGTTCACGAAAAGCTGAGATATCCCTTTGCTTTTTCAGAACTTATCCTCGGCACTTTTGAAATACGGCGACAATATTACTGCGCAGATCTTGCAGATATTGAAAATAGTTTACAATCTTTAAATAGACGAGTCCAAATAATAAAGTAAAACATGAGAAATCGAGCAATCCTGGATAACACTCTGCCATCCTGACTTCAACAGTCTTGAATCCCGCTCCGGTCATCATATCGGATAGCTTTTGACGTCGATTCGCCCGGTAATAAGTCGGGAACTGGTTCTCAGCGGACCATCCTCTCCTCTTCACATACCACACGTGAAACCAGAGCGGAGCCAGTTTGGCGATCAAGGTTCCGTAGTGGAATAGATTTGGTGTGAGGATGAAGACAAGGCCGCCATCTTTTAGCACTCTTGAAAAGCCTTCAAAACAAGCCCTGGGATTCCTGAGATGCTCCACAACACACCTGCACACAATCATATCGAAGCTGTTTTTCGACAAGTTCAGCCTCTCCAGGTCACCGATCAAAGGCGTATCTATATCTTCGTTTTCAAAAATACTCTGTTCCATATCAACGCCTACGACTTCCCTACACTTCCCTTTCAGGTGAAGGGAGGTAAGACCAGGACCCGCATTTAACACCCGATATTCCGATCGTAAATAATGGTAAATCAAGTCAACAAACTGCTCGTCTATATCTTTGTAACTGTTCCTATAAATCCCTATTCTCTTTGCCAGGTTTGCCCCTCTTATGGAATCATAGCTGCTCATCTTCAAGCCCTGTGTTGTAGCTTTAGTCATCATGGCTATTAAACGGTGAATTTAATGATCTCAAGCCGAACTTGCACTAATTTCTACTGAAATATAGACTATATCTCAGTATCCAAATATAATGTACTTTTAAATTCAAGAACTGAAGGCAGCCGATACTCATGACCTCGATGCGTCGAATACTCTCAGCTGGAGGATCATGGAATTCAGATATACCCTCTTAGTATAAAATAACAAATCGCCAAGTATTCCCTTATGATCCGGCAAAACAAAACGGGCCTTTCACTCCGCACATGCGGATAGAGTTCATAAGGTTCTACAGAAGCGACAATTGAATCTAAGTCTTTTTTCTTGAGAATTTTTTTTACTCTGTAAGTGTGATACGAAGACGTAACAAATACGGCGTTGTTGAAGTCAAAAGCTGCTTGATATTTCTTCAGCAAATAGGTGATGTCGTTATATGTATTAATGGTCTCATCCTGTGTCAGGATGCTCTCCGGGGGCACGCCATATAAAATGAGCGTTTCTCTCATGAGTTCAGCAATGGATTCCTTCTCCTCACCAAGCCTGGTTCCTCCCGCGCAGATTATTCTGTCGGCCCATCCTTCACGATACAGAATCAAGCCCTTCCTTAGCCTGACCATGGTCTCAAAGTCGGGAAGGCCGGAACCATAAGCGCCGGCAGACAGAACAACTATTACATCACTCTTTATAGGTCTCTCATCAACGATCAAGGGCTTGTATAACTGCTCCGTAAGGGGAGTAAAAAGGACAACGGCCAGGAATACATTTAAGGCTACGCTTATACTAAATGTCAGACTTATAAGCTTCTTCAAACCACTGCATGGCGCAATGAAGGATGATGAGATGTATGTCTTCAATCTTCTGCATATCATCGCACGTGGTAACCAATGCTTTTTCGGCAACATCCTTCAGCCTCCCCCCTCCGAAGCCGCAAATTCCAAATGTGACCGCGCCATATTCAGATGCGTAACTAACCGCTTTCACAACATTTTCGGAATTGCCGCTTCCTGAAACCCCGATAACAAGATCACCTTCTCCCATAAAGTTCTTTAATTGCTCTACAAATACATCGTCATAAGAAACATCATTTGCGTAGGCAAGAAGGGTAGGAAGATTTTCATTCAGACACATAACTCTGAATTTTCTGGCTTTTCCACAACTAAAACCCTTATTCATATCGCAGGCAAAATGAGAAGCAGTAGTCCCACTCCCGCCATTGCCGAATACGAAAATATTCGCCTCCCGTCTATATGCCCGATCCAACGCCGAGATAAGATCCTCAAACTCTTTACCGGATATTTCTTCAAGCGCTATTGTCAGGCCGGTTACGTAGTTATTGATGAATGTTGAGGGCATAGAAGCCATAAGTTTTTGCATCCTTTGAAAAAGAGTCCCACATGGCCCTTTTGTCTTCCCGGACTTCTTGAAAACTCGCCTCTGTTATTCATAGAATATGATTTTGGTCCCTTCCCGGTCGATATTAAACGGCAAGGTTTTACATCCCAATTTCTTAGAAAGAAACTCATGGTCTTCATGAAAAAGCAATAGAAATCCGGCCCCGCCCGCCCCAAGAAGCTTTCCGCCTGTTGCTCCAAATCGCAAGGCTTTGTCATAAATATGGTCGATTTCCTTATTGGTTATATTGCCTGACAGATTCTTCTTAAGTGACCATCCCTGATGCATCATCTTACCCACAGTATCTACGTTTTCGGAACCCAGAGATGTCTTGAGTTCATTTACCAGCTCTATAGAGCTTTCCAAATACTTCGATTTGTTATTGCTGTGAGCCAGATTATTCTTCTGTTCACTGAGGATATCCCCCGCCTTTCTCTGTCCGCCAAGATAGTAGAGGCAAAGACATTTTTCAAGCCTCCTTTTGGCCGGTTCTGTCAATAATATAGGGGACACCTCCACAGTTTCATCCCTGTTAAAACGTATATGATTAATATTGCCGTACGCTGCTGCAAATTGATCCTGCTTGCCAATGGGTTCTCTCAGGACATTGATCTCTATGTCACAGGCCTCTGCCGCAAGCCTCTGCTTGGCAATAACCTTGCCCCTATAAGCATACAGGGCGTTAAGAAGCCCGACGGTAAAAGAGCTGGACGAGCCGAGCCCGGTGCCGGAAGAGATGTCCGCAAAACTGGCTATCTCCACACCCTTTTCAATCCCCACCCTTCTCAAGCACTCCCTGACTATGGGATGCCGTATGGCTTCCACCTCGTCAACGTCTTCCGTCCTGGAGTACTTGATTCGTATCTTGTCATGGAAGTAGGGGTGAATGACGATATACATGTATTGCTGTATGGCCGAGGAGATGACG
>JAXHTA010000331.1:0-4653 GCA_034190285.1 Thermodesulfobacteriota bacterium
GGGAACGATTGATCATAATCGTCAACACAGAAACCTATCTCATCATCACCCAGGGCACGAAAGGACACCTCGACCGGCACACGTCTGCCATTGATTTCCTGCCAGGCGATGGGCGCTGACTCTCGTAGTTGTCCGGTCTCGAAGGAAAGCAGCAGGTTGCTGTTATCATCTATACGTACCGGCACGTTGTATCGCAGGCGGATATGATCAACAGGCGAACCTCTATCGACCCCCTTGGAATCACCAGCTGACGGGGCAACGTGGTATGTGCTTTTCATGACTGCTCCGGCACTTTTTTCATAGACTAGTGTGACGCTGTTCCACAGGTCCTTGTACCTAACCATTTCCAATGGTCTTGCAGCTCGAAAACCGGTATGTGCGGACGATGGGTTTCCAAACTCTTCGGGGGACACGGCCCTTGCTCCGACAAACGTGACCTTGAGCACGTTGTCACCCGAGGCCAAGTACATCTCCCTTTGTCCGAAGCCCGCCACGTGGCTCCCGGCAGTGAATTGAAGCAGTTCCTTAAGGCAATTGTCCTGCATGATAGCGCCAGAGTCCTGTAAGGCGGCATGTGACTGGTACAAGGATAAAAGCAGCAGGGCCACAGTTAATACAGAAGCGGCTCCTGTCTTCTTAAGGTTTTGACCGGGTAATCCCCTCATTGTCTTTCCTCCATCTGAATAACAAAGAAACGGCGCCTTGTCTGTGCACAAATATCAGATTTTATTAAATTCTTGCGGGTTATTGCACATTTACCCACACGATGTCGCCCCTGGTCCAGTCCATTACGCCGTCGGCATTGGAGTCTGCTGCATAGCATAAGACGTACGACCCGGGCAGCAGTCGCATGTTCAGGATATTCTTTTCCTCAAACGGTACGAGAGGGTGGGCCGCAGTGCGCCTGAAACCGGGTACACAGCCTAAGGGAACCACGTATGAGTAATAATCAATCGAACTCCAATATCCATCCAGATAGACCCACAAGTCCGCGCCTTGGCCAGCATAACCTCCGGGGTCAATGCTGATGTCAATAGAGACCGGTGTGGCGTTAATTAATGTAACCGGTCCGTCCGAACCGTTGGCCTTGATGTCAATGGTGCCGAAAGGGACGGCGGTTGTCATTTCGAAAATCATTGTGATGGTTCCGAGTTCGGGAACCGTTACTCCGGGGATGCTCGTCGGCTTGAACCCAGGGGCCGATGCCGTGACTGTATAAGTGCCGGGTTCTTCGACAAGCATAAAGCTTCCGTCCTGCAAGCTGATGGAAGAACCACCGCCGTCAGATACAACCTGGGCCCCTTCAATGGGTGCATGGCCGTCGTTCAGAACTCTTACATTGACAAACCCTGTAAAAACGGCCACGGGCCTGTACACATCAAG
Organism: Thermodesulfobacteriota bacterium; assembly: GCA_034190285.1. Taxonomy (GTDB): domain Bacteria; phylum Desulfobacterota; class DSM-4660; order Desulfatiglandales; family Desulfatiglandaceae; genus JAXHTA01. Next base: position 1,384 of record JAXHTA010000331.1, read on the forward strand.
GTCATAGGCGGTGGCGTAATCAAAGACCGAGGGATCGGAGTGCCTGATCATCATAACAGTATAAGCCGTCACGAGAGCAGTCCCAGTCCATGAGTTCTTGTTCACCGTAACCCCACCAGTCCCAGGGATCCTGCAAAACGGTTATGCCATCCGATTCGTGGAGTTCAATCGCGGGGTCACAATTGGTCCACACATAACAGACCTTTATCTCATAGATCTCACCGGCAACGCCATAGAAATTGCCCCAGTCCTGATCGCCTGCATCGTGGAAATTGTGGCGCCGGGTGTCATAATTCAGGCCAATGAGGTCCGCCAAGAGATAAGCGTCATCTTCATTGTAAATGTCTGGCAAGACAGCCAGGGTCGCGCGAGGAAATATCAGAGAGGCTGCGCAGGAGATCAGAAAAAATACCCAGGAGATATCCCATCTTATTCTTACAATCATAGTAACCACCTCAGATCATAAGCCCGGTAAACTCTGAAATATCCTTCCAAAAATGTGACTTATCAGGTTATAGCCTAAAGGCTTTTAGTCTTAAGAGATTGCCCTGTCTGCGCATTAATCAAAGAAGGGAGCCAAAAACCTCATTTTGCTTAATAGCCTTCAGCCCAAATGCCTACAGCCTATCCACCTGTAATTACTAATCCCCCAAACATCCCACGTCCACACCCACCCTTGAGAACATAAATCCATGGATAGACCGTTGCGGAAGTCCAGAACCACAGCCCTTGTGTAAAAGTTAAGATCTTCCCATACAGTTTTAGTGGATAGTAGGCAGCAGTCAGTTCCCTCTTCGGTTAAAGTGTTTTCGCCACAAAAACAATGACCGAAAGGAGGAAGGCATGCCTGCCAAGAAGAAGTTAGCACAAAAGAGACCCACATTGCTACAGGTTGCTGAAAAATTGCGAAACGTATCCAAAGCTTGCCGCCGGCATGGTGTTTCCAGGAGCCAGTTCTACGAATACAATAGGGCCTTCCAGGAGAAGGGCTTTGAGGGTCTGACGGACCAAGCTCCGAGCTCCAAGGCCTTTCCCAATGAAACACCGCCTGAAGTGAAAGAAAAGGTTATCGAACTCTCCGTTGAACATCCTGGCTGGGGTCGCTAACATATAAGCGATCATCTCCGCTTGCAGAGTGTTACGGTGAGCCTCAGGACGGTACGTAACATCTGGCTAGAGGAGAGTATGGAGGCCAAGTACAAACGCCTTCTTCGTTTAGAAGAGGAGAAAAACGGCAAGATGTAGATCTCACAGAGGAGCAAATCAAACTTCTTGAGAAAGCCAATCCCTGTCTTAGGGAGCGGCACATGGAAAGCTCCTATCCGGGATATCTCCTGTCACAAGATACTTTTATGGTCGGTACTATCAAGGGGATAAGCCGTATATATCTTCAGGCTGTTGTGGATACCTACGGTTCTTATACCTTTGGGAAACTGTACACCTCGAAGCTTCCTGAAACAGCCGTAGACGTACTCTATGACCGTGTATTACCCCTTTACAAGGATCGGGCTTGTGGTTTAGCATATCCTCACGGATAACGGTAGAGAGTAATGCGGCAAACCGATGATTCATCCATATCACATGTTCTTGGAATTCACTGATATCAAGCACAGAAGAACTAAGGTGGCTACTCCCAGGACCAATGGATTTGTGGAACGATTCAATCGCACACTCCTTGACGAGTTTTTCAGAGAAACCTTTAGAAAAAAGCTCTATGCTTCCGTCGAAGATCTCCAAAAGGATCTGGATCAGTGGCTTCATTACTACAATCATGAACGGCCTCACAGAGGCTACCGCAACATGGGTAGACGGCCCATAGAAACCATTGAAGATGGTAACGCTGTCAAAGAACAAATGATACAAAAAAAGGTGGCTTAAACGTCAATTCCGGAGAGGCCCTGACTGTCCGGGAAGAGCTTGACTTTTACATATTATATCATACAGGCTATTCTGGATGGCCATAGAGGACTTGACCGCTACGAGGGGGTTGGAGAAGGTGGCCATAATCGCATCACCGATAGTCTTGATGACCATGCCATCGTGTTTTTCTATCAGGGGCATGGCAATGTCATTGTGTTTCTGGAGCATGGCCCGTCCGTTGACATCACCTCTTGTATCCATGTATTTTGTATAGCCGCAGATATCGGTGAAAAGGACTGTAACCTGCTTTTTGAACTTCTCCTGAATAATTTTCTCGAGCCGCTTAATTTCTCTCAGGATTTCTTCAATGTTGTCCGATTCGGCGCTTTCTAATCTGTTTCTATTCTTCTCCATGACTGTTCTCCTTTATCTCAAAATGATAGGTCCCGAGCATCTCCCCGTCTCTGGTAAAGGATAGAGCAAAATGCCCGAAAGGTATGTCTTCGAGAAGAACGTAGCCTTCGTCCAGGAGGGTTGAGGATATCTCGCTTCCTTCCTTTTCGAGGGTAACCCTGATCATACCCTTGCCCTGAGTCGTATTTTCCCTCAATCTGACCCTTATGACGGCCCTGTCCTGTCCTGCCTTTTCAATTTCAATATCGGTTTCGACTCCCTTAAAGACCTTCTTACGTTGTATAAGGTCTTTGGATATCAATTTTATGGCGCCCCTGATCGGAGCGAACCTCCATTGACCCCATGTTGCAAGACGGAAAAGACCCGACAACGTGGAGCGCAGGCCGCCAAGGAACCGCCAAAGTCTTTGTGCTACCGATTCGGGTGAGGGCAGGCCGCGGTTTTTCACCAGACTTACCGCGACCTGGGTGACCTCTGGCGGTACCGGATTCGATCGAAGCCCTGAATACCCTCTAACAACACCGCGTGTAACCACGAGGTCTTGGAGGCAAGTATCACAACTCGAGAGGTGTTCCTCAATTTTGGACCGTTCACGATCCGGCATACGGCCCTCAAGATAGTCAGAGAAGACCTCTTCGTTGGGACATTGACTTTTCATGATAAGCTCCTCTTATGATATCTTGAAATCTTTTTGACAGATCAACCATTGCTTATAAACAATAGACACAAGAAGGGCGTTTTTCTTACACTGAAAATTAGAAAAAATCCCGAAAATGCACTCTTGGGCCATTTTTCCTCAGTAAATTCCGGTTAAGGACTTGCATAACAAGTTGAACTGGCAATATTGCTTGAAATTTCGCTGAGCCTGTTTCCTACAGCGCTACGGATTTCATTTTGAATCTTGATGCGAAGTTCTCGGACTCTTTTTATGCTGACTTTTTCATTATGTTGTTCACGACAATAAATAGCGAGCAGTAAATAAGTGATTAGACCAGC